>JAPLPI010000036.1 GCA_026400305.1 Alphaproteobacteria bacterium
CGCCGGCATGACCGACCGCTTCGCCCTGACGGAGTACCTGCGGGTCTTCCACACGGAAATCCAGCTTTAGACGCCAATGATTCGTGTTGCTGCTGATGCTAAGATCGTCACAAGTAGATTCGGGAACTTCCATGGCCAACCACGAGCGCGGCGTGTACGAACCCAGAGACGAGGTGCGGGTGTTCGACGGCTCCGAGGAAGAAGATGATGTCGAAGGCTCGCGCCTTCCGCTTTTGATCGTGCTGGCGCTGCTGGTGCTGGCGATGTTCGCCGGAGTGGTGTGGCTGGCCTATACGCAAGGTGTGGCGCGGGGCCGGGGCGAGCCCCCCGTTCTGGCGGCCGCCAATGGCCCCGAACGCGTCGCGCCGCAGTCGGGCGGTGACGGTACCGTGCCCTATCAGGGCTTCAAGATTTATGAGCAGCCCGCGCCGTCGGACGATACCGTCGACAATGCGCCCGCCGCCAAGCCTGCTGCTCCCCCCGCCGCGCCCGCGCCGGTTGCTGTCGCGACGCCGGCGCCAAAACCCGCTGCTCCCGCTGCTGCTCCGCCAAAATCGGTTGCGGTGCTGATCCAGCAGGCCAACTCCACGCCGGTACCGCCTGCGCCCAAACCCGCCGCGGCAGCGCTCAAGGCCGCCACCACGCCGCAGCCCGCCATGAAGCAGGCCATGTTCCCGCCCGCTGCCACCGCGACGGGCGCGCCGCGCAGCCTGGTTGCGCCCATGGCAGCGCCCACAACGGCGGCGGCAACACCGACGCCTAAGCCCGCCACGACAGCGCCTGCCTCCAGCGGCGGTGTCGTGCTGCAGATCGGCGCCTACAAGAGCCAGGCCGCTGCCGATACCGCCTGGAAAACTTACAAGGCCAAGCATTCGGCCTTGGTGTCCGGCTACTCCGACGATATCCAGCAGGCAGACCTGGGCGAGAAGGGCACTTGGTACCGTTTGCGCATCGGCGGCATTTACAACCGGGAAGTCGCTTCGGCCCTGTGCGAGCGGCTGAGGGCCGATGGCGGCGCCTGCATCCTGCTGGGTAGATAACCATCATGCGCAGTCGCGCCATCTATGGCTGCGCCGGCACGCGCTTGTCGGCGACTGAGCTGGATTTCTTCCGCCAGGTTCGCCCCTGGGGCTTTATTCTCTTTGCTCGGAACATTAGTGACCCGGCACAAGTCAAAGCTCTGGTTGAGGACTTGCGCGGCACGGTGGGCGATGCCCAGGCCCCGGTGTTGATCGACCAGGAAGGCGGGCGGGTAGCCCGGCTGAAGCCGCCCCAGTGGCGGGCACGGCCTCCGGCGGCCGTCTTCGGGGCGCTCCATGCCCAGAACCCGGAAGCCGCCAGCGAAGCGACCTATCTCAATGCCCGGCTGATTGCTCATGACTTGGCTAGCCTAGGGATAAATGTGGACTGCCTGCCGGTGCTGGACGTTCCGGTCCCGGGGGCCCACGACATCATCGGCGATCGGGCCTTTGCCACCACCCCGGCCACCATCATCGCCCTGGGCAAGGCCCAGATCCAAGGCCTGATGGACGGCGGCGTCCTGCCTGTCATGAAGCACATCCCCGGCCATGGCCGGGCAGGGGCCGACAGCCACCTGTCGCTGCCCCGGGTGTCCGCCACGGTGGAAGAGCTCAGCGCCAGCGATTTTGTGACCTTTCGTAGCCTTGACCAGTGCCCGATCGCGATGACAGCGCATGTGGTTTATGAGTCGATTGATCCACAGCGTCCTTGCACCACCAGCCCCAAAGTCATTCGGGATGTGATACGCGGTGAGATAGGATTTGACGGGATTTTGATGTCGGACGACCTTTCCATGAAGGCGCTCGACGGGCCCCTGTCGGTGCGTGCCAAACAGGCCATTTTTGCGGGCTGCGATCTGGCGCTCCACTGCAATGGCGATATGGAAGAGATGCGCGAAGTGGCGTCGGAAGTGAAAGAGTTGGAAGGCGAGTCCCTGCGGCGCAGCCAGCAAGCGCTGGCGCATCTGTCCGTACCAGGACCATTCGATGCAGAGGCCGCGCAGGAGCACCTGGCTACCCTGCTGGGAGCGGCGGCATGAGTGAAACCGCCGAAAATTTCGAGGACTTCGAATCTGCCGTCATCGTTCGCGATGAAGAAGCGCTGCTGGTGCAGGTGGACGGCTTTGAAGGACCCCTGGACCTGCTGCTGACCCTGGCCCGCAACCAGAAGGTCGATATTGCCAAGATCTCGATCCTCAAGCTGGCCGACCAGTATCTGGAGTTCATCGAGAGCGCCAAGAAGCTGAACCTGGAACTGGCTGCCGACTATCTGGTGATGGCGGCTTGGCTGGCCTATCTCAAGTCCCGCCTGATCCTGCCGCAGGAAAAGGGCCCCGACGGCGAACCCACTGCCGACGAGATGGCCACCCGCCTGCGCTGGCGTCTGCAGCGCCTGGACGCCATGCGCGCCGCCGCCACCCGGCTGATGGGGCGCGAGCGGCTGGACCGCGACGTGTTCGGCCGGGGCGATCCCGAAGCGGTCAATGTGATCAAGCTGCGGACCTACAAAGACACGATGTACGATCTGCTGACCGCCTACGCGACCGAGCGGGCGCGCAAGCTGGGTGGCAAGTCCTATCGCCCTCAGATGGCGCCGGTGCTGGCCATCGAGGAAGCGCGCGAGCGCCTGGAGCGGATGCTGGGCAAGATTTCCGACTGGAGTGCCCTGACGGGCCTGCTGCCCTTCGAATGGCAGGGCGGGGCCCGGCGCCGGTCGGCGGTGGCCTCCACCCTGCTGGCCTGCCTGGAGATGGCACGGGACGGCAAGGTGGAACTGCAGCAGATGGCGCCCTTCGCCGAGATCTTCGTGCGGGATGGCCAGCGGGGGCCTGACGTACCTTCAAACATTCCTGAGGCGACCACGCCGGGAGCATGACATGAGCAGCGTAGCCAAGATGATTGAGACGATCGAAGACCAGATGGAAGTCGAGAGCACCGAAGCCAACCCCGAGCATCTGCGAATGGTCGAGGCGCTGCTGTTCGCGGCCTCCGAACCTCTGGACCAAAAGGCACTGTCAACATCGCTGCCGGAAGGCGCCGACATTCCCGGGCTGCTTCAGGCGCTTGAAGCGGTGTATGAGAAGCGCGGCGTAAACCTTTGTTGTGTCGCCGGAAAATACCAGTTCCGCACCGCCAGCGATCTGGCCTTCCTGCTGCGCAAGGAACAGCCCGAACAGAAGCGCCTGTCCAAGGCCGCCATCGAAACCCTGTCCATCATCGCCTATCACCAGCCCGTCACCCGGGCCGAGATTGAGGATATTCGCGGCGTCGCCATGTCCAAGGGCACCATCGACATCCTGATGGAGATCGGCTGGATCAAGATCCGTGGCAGGAAGCGCACCCCCGGCCGCCCGGTCACCTACGGCACCACCGAGGCCTTCCTGATCCAGTTCGGGCTGGAGAGCGTCGCCCATCTGCCTGGCGTGGACGAGCTCAAGGCGGCCGGCTTCTTGGAAGCCATTCCGCCGTCCGGCTTCGATGTCCCCAACCCGTCCGAGGCCCTGGGTCCGGATGAAGACCCCTATGACCCCAATGAGCCGGAAATGGCCACGGGGAGCGTGAACCTGGACGAGGCCTAGCCGCTTTACGGTTTGGCGGCGTCCTCCGCCTGCCGTCGCCGCCTGTCCATACATCGCGCGTATGCAATCTTGTAGATATCGGTCGCGGGGCCGACGCTGTGACCGTAGGCGTCCAAGGCGGTTCCCGCGGCGATGGCCTCGCAGTCATCGCCGCGCTTTACGGCTTGTGCCGCGAAGCTGCCATCTTCCGGCCGGGCACAGCCCGGCAGCAGGACACACGTCATGAGACAGGCGAGACGATACATCTTCATCGCGGTGGGCACGCTTTCCCGTCGCCAGCGCCACTATAGGCCGAGCTGACCCGACGAGCCTACTTCTCCGGCAGGGCGAAGACATAGACCATGTTGGAGCCGCTGGGCTGGTCGATCTCCGGGAAAAGCCGCGGGGAGTTGCCGCCGCCGAAACCGCCGCCCGCCGCCACGGCGATATATTGCCGTCCATCCTTGCTGAACGACACCGGGGCGCCGCTGACATGCGAGCCCGGACGCGTCTGCCACAGGACCTTTCCGTCCGCCTGGTCAAAGGCGCGGAAGTATCGGTCAAGGCCGCCGTTGAACACCAGGCCGCCGCCCGTCGCCAGCACGGGCGCATAATTGGTCGCCTTGGTTTCCCAGCTCCAGAGGGTCTTGCCGGTTTCCACCGAGATCGCATCGATGCGCCCGATGCCCGAATGGCCGGGCGAGAGCTTGGCGACACCCAGCACGTTGTAGCCGTCGGGCAGCTTGCTCGGAATATTGTCGGCCCGCACATGGATGTCGGTGCAGAGGTTCTGCATCTGCACATACATCACATTGGTCTGCGGGCTATAGGCGGAGAAGGGCCAGTCGCGGCCCCCCGCATGGGTGGGACAGATCGAATAGGTCTTGTGGATGTCCGTCATCACCATGTCGCGGTTGATGGTGACCTTGCCCTTGTTGTCGATTCTGTCGACCAGGTTCTGCACCGCCGTCTGCTTGGCCCATAGAAAATCGCCCCTGGCGGCATCGAAGCTCCACATGATGGAGGTCTTGCAGGGCACGCCGGTCAGGGTCCTGCGGCTGGCGCTTTTGACACCCCGGCCCACCGCCATCATGCCGTCGGCCCTGGGATCGGGATTGACGGCCGTGGTGATCGGCATCATCTCGAAGGTGCATTCCTGGTCCCAATTGTCTTCGGGAAGGACCTGGTGCTTCCACACGATCTCGCCCGTCATCGGCTTCACGGCAAAGCGCGTATTGGTGCCGTCCATGGTGGCGCCGTAATTGCCGCGCTGGCCTTCCGCCGCCGGGCCGACGCCGCTGGAGCCGTAGAAAATCAGGTCCAGTTCGGGGTCATAGATGATCGGTCCCCACACGCCGGTCATCTGGCGCTTGTCGAAAGGCTGGTTGCCCCAGCTTTCATTGCCCGGCTCGCCCGGCCTGGGGATCACATAGTTGCGCCACAGTTCCTTGCCGGTTTGCGCGTCATTGCCGGTAACGAAGCAGCCGAACGGCGCATACTGGCAAGTGGCGCCCGCCACCACCACGCCCTTCACGACAATCGGGCCTGTGGTGTTGGTGGCATATAGATCGCCGCCCCGGTTCACCTGCCACAACTGCTTGCCAGTCCTGGCATCGAGCGCGACCAGGAAATTGTCGCGCGTGACCGTGTAGAGCTTGTCGTCATACAGGAACACGCTGCGCTTGCGCTGGCCCCAATGGCCGCTGGGGATTTTCGTAAGGTCCGGCAGGTTGCGACGGTATTGCCAGAGCAGTTCGCCCGTGACCGCGTCGATGGCCTGGATGACGTCGTTGGGATTTCCCAGGAACATCACGCCGTTGTGGATGATGGGGGTGGGCTGGTTGATGCCGGCCTCCATGCCCCGCGACCATACAAGTTGCAGGCCCTTGATGTTGGTCTTGTTGATCTGCTTGAGCGGGCTGTAGCCATAGCCCTCGTAATTGCCGCGCATCATTATCCAGTCACCCGGATCAGGATGGCGCAACTGTTCGTCGGTTACCGGGGCATAGGTGGTGATCGGATTGGGCGCGATGGTAATGTGGCCACTGGTGCCCATCACCGGCTCGCTGCTTTTGGGGCGCGGATCGGGAGTATTCTGTGCCGCTGCCGCGACCGCCATAAGCACCATGCCGCCGAGTACGGCCGATCCGCGCATTCCGGTCTTCATGTCAAACGCCCCAGAGACGCTTACTGGGCACCCTTGCGCGGATCGATGCCGCGCGAATACCAGAGCGGGAAGGTGCCCGGCTGGGTGGCGTACTTGATGAACTGCCGGCCCAGGTCCTGGTGTGCCGCCTTGGAGGGGACCGCGGCGACGCCGTCCAGGTAGCAGCCATATTCCTCGGGGATCGGGCCGACCACCACCAGATTGTCCCACTTCATGATCTGGCTGATGTTCTGCACCGCCATGTCGCCCTCGTGGCGGGCCAGCGCGTCGCCGCCTTCGCCATAGGGGCTGGGTGCATGCTTCACCCCGGCCATTTCCGGCAGGTCGAACAGATGCGTCAGCATGTAGGAGGTCTTGCTGCATCCCGGGCCGCCGGGCGTGCCGTTGCAGCGCGAATGCATCACGCGGTTGGCGGAGTGCAGCACGGCGACGAACTTCTCCTTGGTGGAGATGTCGGGGATCTTCGTGCCCTTCATCACTGCCAGGCCCTGGTAGGAGCGGCCGATGTGAGTGCGGGTGCCGGCCTTGATCGTATCCTTGACCAGATCCATTTCGTCGGCCGGCAGGAACACGGCGTCGGCCGAGCCGTCCTGCGCCGCCTTCTTCACGTCATCCATGCCGCCGGTCTTCACGGTGACCTTGATGCCAGTCTCCGCCTCGAACGCCTTGGTGATGATGTCCAGACCGCCATTGTAGGTGAAGCCGGGCGAGGCGATGACGACTTCGCGGGCCGCCGTCTGGGCACTGGCCGGAGCGGCGAAGGCCGCAGCAGCGAGACCGGCAAACGTGATAAGCTTGGTGTTCAGAATGCGCATTATTCCCTCCTGATTACGGGGCGTTTGCCGCCGCCGCCATTTTATCGACCGCTGCCTGGAAGCGCTTGGTCCGGCCTTCGCGTGCCGCAGTCTGCGCTGCGGCATCGCCCACCGCTGTCTGGTTCCAGATCAGGGTGTAGACCAGCCTGGAATGCCCCTTGTCCACCGGCTCTACCGCCAAGGTGCCATGATAGAAGATCGGCGTGAAGGGCTGGGCATAGGTGTAGGAATGGGCCGTGCGCGCCACCACGATCTCCACCAACTTGGCGGTGCCGGTGTCAATGGTGCGGATCGAGCCCAGCTCGCCCTTGCCGGAGTCGATGGCGCAGCCTTTCACGTCCAGATACTTGGCGATGGCGCACCAGTCATTGCCGCCGATCTTTTCCCAGGCGGTGTCCGCGCCCTTGTTGAGGTTGGCGGTGAGGGTGATAGTGGTCCAGTCGGCCGGCTGCGGCGTCTGGGCCAAAGCCGGGGTGGCAGCCAACAGCGCCGCGGCGATCAAAAGCTTTTTCATTCCTCGTCCCCTTCCAATTCCACAACAACAGCCTCGCCATTTTCCAGCGCGATGGCCAGGTCGCCCTTGCGCAGGGCGATGGCGTCCTTGCCGAACACCTCGTTGCGCCAGCCCTGCAGGGCGGCGACCTCATCATCCTCGTTCGCGGCCAGCCGTTCAATATCCTCGGCATTGGCGATCAGGCGCGGCGCCACGCCGACCGCTTCGGCTCGCAACCGCAGCAAGGTCTTGAGCAGGTCCATCACCGCCTGAGACGGCTCGCGGCGGCGGCGCTGCTTGTTCTGGTCCGCCGCGCCTTCCGGCGGCTCGGCGGTCATGCCTATGGCGATGGCCTCGGCCAGGCCCTTGCCCAGCCGGGAATTGGCAAAGCCCTTGGGCACGGCGCGCACGCGCTCCAAAGCTTCGCCCGTTTCGGGCGGGTGGGCGGCGATCTCGGTCAGGGCTTCGTCTTTCAGGACGCGGCCGCGGGGAATGTCGCGGGCCTGGGCTTCGCGCTCGCGCCAGGCGGCCAGCGCTGCCAGCACGGCCAGAAAACGCTTGTTGGAGGTGCGCGGTTTCAGCCGCTTCCAGGCCGATTCCGGATCCAGCTTGTAGAGATTGGCATCCTGCAGCGCCGCCACTTCCTCGGCCACCCAGGACGCGC
>JAPLPI010000068.1 GCA_026400305.1 Alphaproteobacteria bacterium
TGGTATTCGGCGGTAGCCAGGGCGCCCGCGCCCTGAGCGAGATCGTGCCCGCCGCCCTGACCCGGCTGCCGCATGACATGAAGATGCGCCTGTCGGTGGTGCAGCAATGCCGCCACGAAGATATCGAACAAGTGCGCGAGATCTATCGCAATGCCGAGATCCGCGCTGAGCTGCAGAACTTCTTCTCTGATTTGCCTAAGCGCATGGCCGAGACCCATCTGGTGATTGCCCGCTCGGGCGCCGGCACGGTGGCGGAGCTGATGGCGATCGGCCGCCCCGCCATCCTGGTGCCGCTGCCCGGCGCGCTGGACGACAACCAGACGCCCAACGCCGATATCCTGGCCCGCGCGGACGCCGGCTGGCGGGTGGCACAGTGCGATCTGAGCCTGGATTCGTTGGCTCAGATGCTCATCAAGATTTTCTCGGACCCGCTGGCCCTGGCCCGCCGCGCTGCCGCCGCGCACGCGCTAGCGACACCCAATGCCGCCGGAAAATTGGCCGATGCGGTGCAATTCATCATGCGGCCCTCTTCAAGCAAAGAGGCTGCCTGATGGTCACCGTCACCACCCGCGTCCCGCTCGACATCGGCGCCATCCATTTCATCGGCATCGGCGGCATCGGCATGAGCGGCATCGCCGAGATCATGCACAATCTGGGCTACAAGGTTCAGGGCAGCGACGCAGCCGAGAATGCCAACGTCAAGCGGCTGCACAGCCTGGGGATGACCATCCATGTTGGCCACAATGCCGACAACCTGAAAGATGCCCATGCCGTGGTCTATTCCTCGGCGGTGAAGCCCGGCAATGTCGAGTTCGACGCCGCGCGCCTTCTGGGCCTGCCGCTGGTGCGCCGCGCCGAGATGCTGGCCGAGATCATGCGCCTGCGCTCCTGCATCGCCATTGCCGGTACCAACGGCAAGACCACAACCACGACCTTGGTCGCGGCCCTGCTGGATGTGGGCGGCATGGATCCCACCGTGGTCAATGGCGGCATCATCAATGCCTATGGCACCAATGCGCGGCTGGGCGCAGGCGAATGGGTGGTGGTGGAGGCCGACGAATCCGACGGCACCTTCCTGCGCCTGCCGGCCACCGTGGCGGTTGTGACCAACGAAGACCCCGATCACCTGGATTTCTACGGCACCTTCGACAATATGCGCGACGCCTTCCAGCGCTTTGTCGAGAATGTGCCCTTTTATGGCTTTGCGGTGCTGTGCATCGACCATCCCGAAGTGCAGGCCATGGTGGGCCGCATCACCGACCGGCGCATGATCACCTATGGCTTCAGCCCCCAGGCGGACGCCCGTGCCATCAATGTCAGTTTTTCCGAAGGCATGTCGCACTTCGATTGTGTCTTCACCGATCGCCGCAAGGGCACCGAGACGCGGCTGAAGGACATGTGCCTGCCCATGCCGGGCGAGCACAATGTCCAGAACGCGATGGCCGCCATCGTGGTGGCGCGCGAGCTGGGCGTGAAGGATGACGTGATCGTCAAGGGGTTGGCGGGCTTCCGCGGCGTCGGCCGTCGCTTTACCAAGGTGGGTGAAGTGAATGGCGCGTCCATCATAGACGATTACGCGCACAACCCGTTCAAGATCGCCGCCGCGGTCAAGGCCGCGCGCCAGGCTTATGCCGGCCCCATCGTGGCGGTGGTGCAGCCGCATCGTTACACTAGGTTGCGCGACACCTTCGAGCAATTCGCCACCTGTCTCAATGACGCCGATGTGGCGATCATTGCGCCGGTCTATGCCGCGGGCGAACAGCCGATCGAAGGTATCAGCCGCGATTCCTATGCCGATGCGCTGCGTGCCCATGGCCATCGCAATGTCATCACCATCGATGGCGAGGACGATCTGGCCGCCGCCGTGGCGCCTTACGTCCAGCCGGGTGCGGCCATCGTCGGCACTGGCGCGGGTTCGATCACAAGCTGGATGTATAATCTCCCCCCGCAGCGGGAGGGGCTGGTTTGATGATGACGCGCCCCTGCGACCTGCTTCCGCCCGTGCGCGGCTCGCTGACGATGGGTGCGCCCTTGAAGGATCATGTCTGGTTCCGCGCCGGTGGTCCGGCTGAAATCCTATTCCGTCCGGCTGATGCCGATGACCTGGCCAGCTTCCTTGCCGCTAAGGCCGAAGATCTTCGCGTGTCGGTGATCGGCGTTGGCTCCAATCTTCTGGTGCGCGATGGCGGCATTGCCGGCGTAGTGGTGCGGCTGTCCTCGGCCTTTGGCAAGGTT
>JAPLPI010000252.1 GCA_026400305.1 Alphaproteobacteria bacterium
CCAGCAGTTCCGCCAAGTGCAGGATGGGTTGAAGCTTGCCCGCCCCCGCCGCCAGGTGCTGCAGGCAGCCGATATTACCGCTGACCAGCACGTCCGGTTCTGCCGCGGCGATGTTGCCCAGCTTGCGGGCGCGCAGCTGGCCGGACAGTTCCGGCTGCAGTATGGAATAGGTGCCGGCCGAGCCGCAGCACAGATGGCTTTCGGCAAAAGGCGTGACAATGAAGCCGGCGGCTTCCAGCATCGCCTCGCCCACCCCGTTCAGCTTCAGGCTGTTCTGAAGGGAGCAAGCGGGATGATAGGCGACGCGCAGGGCGCGCGGCGGGGTCACGGTCATGGGCGTGCAAAGTTCAGAAAAGTCGCAGGCCGCGACCGCGAACCTGGCGGCGCGCGGTTCCCAGACCGGATCGCCGGTGAACTGGTGGGCATAATCCTTTAACTGTGACGAGCAGCCGGTAGCGGTGATCAGCACGCCGTCATACTGGCCCTGTTCAAAGGCGGTGATCGCTTTCTTGGCCCATTCCTGGGATTCACGTTCGCGGCCCATGTGATGAGGCAGCGCGCCGCAACAACCAGCGCCGTCCAGCGCCGCCAGTTCGATGCCGCGCCGCGCCAGCACCCGGCCCACCGCGCCGTCGATCTGCGGCGCCAATGCACCCTGCACGCAGCCGGGCATGATGGCGATGCGCTGTTTGACGACAGCGGGCTTGGGAAAATGCGTCGGCTCCGGGCCCTGCGGCCTGGCCGACAGACCGATGCGCGCCATGGCGCCCAGCCGGCCCGGCAACAGCATCACGATGGGCGCACCGATCTTGGTCAACAGCAAACCAATACGCACCAGTGCGGGGCGGGTCATCACCTTGGCAATCATCCAGCGCAGCAAGCGGTCGCCCAGCGGGCGGCGATAATGTTCCTGAATATGGCTGCGCGCCTGGTCCACCAGACGCTGGTAATTGACGCTGGAGGGACAGGCCGTCTTGCAGTTCAGGCAGGACAGGCAACGGTCAATGTGATGCACCTGCTCCTTGGTCGGGGCGCCGCCCTTTTCCAGCATGTCCTTCATCAACACGATACGGCCGCGCGGACTGTCGCGCTCGTCTCCCAGCAACACATAGGTAGGACAGGTGGCGGTGCAGATGCCGCAATGGACGCATCGGCGCACCGCGGCGGCGGCAGGGCCAACCTGCGGATCGGCGAGTTGCTCAGGCGTGAAGGCGAGTTTCATGACAGCCTTTCGGGATTGAAGAGAGACAGGGGATCGAAGGCGGCCTTCACGGGCCTGGCCTTTGGCGGCGGCGGCGATGGCGCGAACGCGCGCGGCATCGTGTGGGGGCGCCGCCGCCCAGATCACGCCGCCAGCCCAGTCACCCAACCAGTGCTGGACGTTCAATTCTTTCACCACGCGCGGAGCATCGGACGGCGCGATCATCACGCGCCAGACATGGCCCGGCAGATCGGCGAATTTCTCACCGCTGCCGATGGCGGCAAACGGATCGCTGTCGATGCGGCTTGCGGCATTGCCGAGCAGGTCATGCGCCATGGCGAATTTTTCTTCCAGCGGCTTGGCGGCGCCTTCCAGCCGGATCAACGCCGCGCCCTGGCCAATATCCGGCAGCATGCTGCCAGCCATGGAAGACGGCAGATAGGCCAGCCCTGCCGGCTCCAGCGCGCTGTGTACGATCTTGCGCAAGGCGGCAAAGCCAACTTCGGGCGCGACATCGGACAGGCACAGAACGGCAAAGAATTGCGGCCTGGGATAGACGCGAAAGGTCAGTTCGGTCAGCACTGACAAGGTACCGTAAGCACCGCACACCAGCTTGGGCAAATCGAAGCCGGTGACGTTCTTCACCACCTTGGCGCCGCCCCGGTATGTTTCGCCCAGGCCATTGATGGCGCGGAAGGCCAGCAGGGAATCGCGCGCCCCGCCATGCCGCAAACGGCCCGAGCCGCTGGCATCGGCCGAGGCTGCACCGCCCAGGGTGGCAACGCCGTTGGAACCCAAGAGCCGCGACCAGTCGGCAGGATCATACCCCAGGCGCTGGTTCTTCTCGCCCAGCACGGCAGCGATTTCGGCCAGCGGCGTCGCCGGGGCGGCCGTGATAATCAGTTCCGCCGGCTCATATTTGATGACGCCCGAAAGGCCGGAAACATCCAGCACAGGCAAATTGGTCATCGGCTTGCCCACCTCGCGGCGGGTGCCGCCGGCCACGATCTCGAACGGCGATCTGGCTTCGCGCGCCGTGCGCACGAAGTCCGCAACCTGGGATTCGTTGAGCGCCTTTTCCATCAGTAGCGCGGCAGATGGGGATGCGGTAGCTGAGCGCCGTGGACATGGATGTGCCCCTGCTCCACGCAGGCCGAGAGCATGGGAAACACCTTGCCCGGGTTGAACAACCCGCCGACATCGAAGGCGCATTTCACCCGGCCCTGCAGCGCCAGCTCTTCCGGCGTGAACATGTCGGGCATCAGGTCACGCTTTTCAATGCCCACGCCATGTTCGCCCGACAACACGCCACCAACCTTGACGCACAAGCGCAGGATATCGGCGCCGAATTCCTCGGCCCGCTCGAACTCGCCCGGCTTCATGATATCGAAAATGATCAGGGGGTGCAGGTTGCCGTCGCCGGCATGAAACACATTGCAGAAACCCAGGCCGTAATGCTCGGACAGCTTGGCCATCTCGTCCAGCACATAGGGCAGCGCATGGCGCGGAATTGTGCCGTCCATGCACATCATGTCCGGCGCTAGCTTGCCCATGGCGGCAAAGGCGGCCTTGCGCCCCGACCAGATGCGGACGCGCTGCTTTTCGTCGGTGGCTTCCACCGTCTTACCGCCGCATTCGGCGACGATGGCGATGACGCGCGAAATGGCGTGGGAGACGTCGGCCTCCACGCCATCGGCATCAATGATCAGGATGGCCTCGGCGCCCTTGGGATAGCCGGGCTGGTTGTAGCTTTCGATGGCTTCGGCGGCGCGGCCGTCCATGAATTCCATCGCGGCCGGCACCACGCCGTCGGCGATGACGGCGGCTACGCAGGCCCCTGCCGCGCTGACCGTGTCGAAACTGGCCATCAGGGTGCGGGTCACCGGCGGCTTGCACAGAATCTTCACCACCACTTCCACAACCACACCCAGCAAACCTTCGGAGCCGGTGACCAGGCCCATGATGTCGAGCCCGCCCTGGGCGCCGGACTTGCCGCCAAGCGTCACAATCTCGCCGCCCGGCAGGACCATGGTGACACCCAGCAAGTTGTTGGTAGTCAAGCCGTATTTCAGGCAATGCAGCCCG
>JAPLPI010000111.1 GCA_026400305.1 Alphaproteobacteria bacterium
AGGGGGTGGAGCGCCGCAATCCTGGCCAGCCGGAATTCGTTCAGGCGGTGCAGGAGGCCGCACACGACATCTTCGACTTCATCCAAGGCAAGCCAGCCTATCACGAGTACCAGATCCTGCGCCGCATCGCCGAGCCGGACCGGGTGATCTCATTCCGTGTCTGCTGGGAAGACGACAAGGGCAACATCCGCGTCCAGCGCGGCTGGCGCGTGCAGAACAACAATTCGATCGGGCCATACAAGGGGGGCATCCGCTTCCATCCGTCTGTCACAGAAAGCGTGCTGAAGTTTCTGGCCTTTGAACAGACCTTCAAGAACAGCCTGACGGGCCTGCCCATGGGCGGCGGCAAGGGCGGCTCCAACTTCAATCCCAAGGGCAAGTCGGATCACGAAGTGATGCGCTTCTGCCAGTCCTTCATGACCGAGCTGTATCGCCATGTCGGCGCCGACATTGACGTGCCGGCGGGCGACATCGGCGTGGGCGGGCGCGAGATCGGCTACATGTTCGGCCAGTACAAGCGGATCACCAACGAGTTCACAGGCGTGCTTACCGGCAAGGGCTTGGAATATGGCGGCAGCCTGATCCGCACCGAAGCCACCGGCTATGGCGCAGTCTACTTTCTGCAGAACATGCTGGAAGCCAACAAGAATAGCGTTTCGGGCAAGACTGCGGTCATTTCCGGCTCCGGCAACGTCGCCACCCACGCCGCAGAGAAGATCGTGCAGTTGGGCGGCAAGGTACTGACCTTGTCGGATTCCGAAGGCTTCATCCATGACCCGGACGGCATCACGCAGGAAAAAATCGACTGGGTGAAAGTGCTGAAGACCAAGCGCCGCGGCCGCATGTCCGAATATGTGAAGGAGTTCAAGGGCGCCACCTTCACCGGCGGCGGCGCGCGGCCCTGGGGCGTCAAGTGCGACGTCGCCCTGCCCTGCGCCACCCAGAACGAGCTGAACGGCACGGACGCCGAGACACTGGTCAAGAATGGCTGCATCGCGGTTTCGGAAGGCGCCAACATGCCGACCGACTTGGCCGGCATCGAGGTGTTCAAGAAGGCCCGCATCCTGTATGCGCCGGGCAAGGCCGCCAATGCCGGCGGTGTTGCCGTGTCTGGCCTGGAGATGGCCCAAAATTCCGGCCGCCGCTCCTGGAAGGAAGAAGAACTCCAGCAGATGCTCAAGGACATCATGCTGGGCATCCATTCGCGCTGCCTGGAATATGGCAAGGAAAAGGATGGCCACGTCGATTACGTGCGTGGCGCCAACATCGCCGGCTTCAAGAAAGTCGCCGATGCCATGCTGGCCTACGGCGTCGTCTGATCATTGATACGGCAGGCCGGAGATCCGGCCTGCCGCTTTCTTCCAACGCTTTCCCAACGAGGACCCCATGACCAAGGCATCCGATCTGTTCATTCAATGTCTGGAAGAGGAAGGCGTTGAATATGTCTTCGGCGTTCCGGGCGAGGAAAATCTCGATTTTCTGGACAGCCTCTCGCGTTCCACCAAGATCAAGTTGATCCTGACCCGCCATGAACAAGGCGCCGGCTTCATGGCTGCCACCTATGGCCGCCACACCGGCAAGGCCGGCGTGAGTTTGGCGACATTGGGACCGGGCGCTACCAATCTGGTGACCGCCGGCGCCTATGCGCAACTCGGCGGCATGCCGATGATGATGATCACCGGCCAGAAGCCCATCAAGAGCTCCAAGCAGGGCCGCTTTCAGATCCTGGACATCGTGGACATGATGCGTCCGCTGACAAAGTTCACCCACCAGATGGCTAGCGCCGACAACATTCCCAGCCGCGTGCGCGAAGCCTTCCGCCTAGCACAGGAAGAAAAGCCAGGCGCGGTCCACATCGAATTCCCCGAAGATATCGCCGATGAACAGACGGACGCGATCCCGCTGAAGATCAGCCATATCCGCCGCCCGTCTGCGGATGAAAAGTCCATCCGCACCGCCGTGGCCCGGATCGAGCGCGCCAAGTCGCCGCTGCTGGTGATCGGCGCCGGCGCCAACCGCACCCAGACCAGCCGCATGCTGACGCAGATGATCGAAAAGACCGGCATCCCCTTTGTCACCACGCAGCTCGGCAAGGGCGTTGTGGACGAGCGCAACCCCAAGTTTGTAGGCTGCGCTGCCCTGTCATCTGGCGATTTCGTGCATGCCGCCGTGGCCGCCGCCGACCTGATCGTCAATATTGGTCATGACGTGATCGAAAAGCCACCATTCTTCATGCAGACCGGCGGCACCGAAGTCATCCATGTGAGCTTCCGCTCAGCGGAGGTGGACCCGGTCTACTTCCCCCAGATCGAGGTGATCGGCGACATCGCCAACGCCGTCTGGCAGATCAAGGAACACATCATGTCCCAGCCGCACTGGGACTTCGACAAAATGCTGAAGGCGCGCGAAGCCGAAGTGGCGCATACCGCAACCATGACGGGAGACCAGCGCTGCCCGATCTATCCGCCCTATCTGGTGGATCAGATCCGCAGCATCATGCCGTCCAACGGCATCATCTGCCTGGACAATGGCGTCTATAAAATCTGGTTCGCGCGCAACTATCGCGCCCATATACCCAACACCGTGCTGCTGGACAATGCGCTGGCGACCATGGGCGCCGGCCTGCCGTCGGCCATGGCTTCGTCGATGGTCTATCCGGACCGCAAGGTGATGGCGATCTGCGGCGATGGCGGTTTCATGATGAACAGCCAGGAAATGGAAACCGCTGTGCGGCTGAAGCTGAACATCACCGTGCTGATCCTGAACGACAACAGCTATGGCATGATCCGCTGGAAGCAGGCCAATATGGGCTTCAAGGATTGGGGCCTGACCTACAACAATCCGGACTTTGTGAAGTATGCAGAGGCCTATGGCGCCAAGGGCCACCGCGTCACCAGCGCCAAGCAACTGACGGAGCTACTGAAGTCGTGCCTAGATACGCCGGGCGTGCATCTGGTAGATTGCCCGATCGACTATTCGGACAATGACCGCATCCTGAACAAGGAAATCCGCAAGCTCAGCGCGGCGGTGTGAGGGTAAGACAATGTCATCCTTGAAAGCTTCCTACCCCTATTATCTGGCGAACGAAGCCAAGTCCCCCAACCAGGACTTGGAAGTCACCGACAAATATACCGGGAAAGTGGCCACCCGCGTGGCGCTGGCCGACGCGGCAGCAATTGACGCCGGCATCGCCGCAGCAGTCGAAGCCGCCGAGCCGATGGCGCGGATGGCGGCCTATGAACGCCAGGACGTTCTGATGCATTGTGTCAAGCGATTCCAGGAGCGGTTCGAGGAGCTGGCCTATGCTCTTTGCATCGAGGCAGGCAAGCCGATCAAGGACTCTCGCGGGGAAGTCAGCCGCCTGATCGACACGTTCCGCATCGCCGCCGAGGAGTCGGTACGCATCCTGGGCGAGGTTCAGCCGCTGGACATCGCCCCACGCGCCAAGGGCTATCTGGGCATCTGGAAGCGGGTGCCGATCGGGCCCTGCTCTTTCGTCTCGCCCTTCAATTTCCCGCTGAACCTAGCGGCGCACAAGATCGCGCCGGCACTGGCGGTGGGTTGCCCCTTTGTGATGAAGCCCGCCTCGCGCACGCCGCTGGGCGCCATCATCATCGGCGAGGTCCTGGCCGAGACCAAGCTACCCAAGGGCGCCTTCTCCATCCTGCCCGCCACCCGGCATGGCAGCGACCTGTTCACAACCGACGAACGGTTGAAGCTTCTTTCCTTCACCGGTTCGCCCGATGTGGGCTGGGCGCTGAAGGCCAAGGCCGGCAAGAAGAAGGTGGTGCTGGAACTGGGTGGCAATGCCGCCGTGGTGGTGGATGCAGATGCCGATCTGGAGGATGCGGTGGAACGCATCACCTTTGGCGCCTTCTACCAGTCGGGCCAGTCCTGCATTGGGGTGCAGCGCATCTTTATCCATGAGACTATCTACGAAACCCTGAAGAAGAAGCTGGTGGAACGCGCCGGCGCGCTGGTGTGCGGCGATCCGCGTGACGAAAAAACCTTCATCGGTCCCATGATCGACGTGAAGGAAGCCGAGCGGCTGGAGAACTGGATCGAGGAAGCCGCCGCCGGTGGCGCCACCATCCTGTGCGGCGGCAAGCGCGAAGGCGCCATGCTGCAGGCTACCTTGCTGGAAGGCGTGGGCAAGTCCGCCAAGCTAAACTGCGAGGAAGCTTTCGGTCCTGTCGCCACTTTGTCCAAGTTCAGCGACTTCGAGGCGGTGCTGGACCAGGTTAATGATTCCAAGTTCGGCCTACAGGCCGGCATCTTCACCCGCGATCTGTTCAAGGCAATGCGCGCCTGGGACAAGCTGGAGGTCGGCGGGGTGGTGATCGGCGATGTGCCCTCCTACCGGGTGGACAACATGCCCTATGGCGGAGTGAAAGATTCAGGATTGGGCCGCGAAGGCGTGCGCTTTGCCATGGAAGACATGACCGAGATCCGCAACCTGGTGATCCGCAGCCCGGGCTGAGTAGCCAGCCGGGCAAAAAATGGTACCATTCCCCAAAACAGCGCCTATGGCGCAAACAGGGGATAAGCATGTCTTTCAAGAAGCTGACACTTGGATTGCTCCTAGCTTCCGGCTGCATGGCGCTAGCGCAGGCACCCGAATCCATCAAGGGCGTCACTATCGCGCCCCACCCCCTGAAGGAGTTCGTGCCGGTGACCGGCGCGGTTCTGCGCAAGCCCAGTCCCAATGACTGGCTGATGATGCGGGGCAATTACGAGGGCTATGGCTTCTCGACCCTGAACCAGATCAACAAGACCAATGTGAAGGAACTGCAGTTGGTGTGGTCGCGCACCATGGAAGCTGGCGTCAACGAGGCCACGCCCATCGTCTACAAGGGCGTGATGTTCCTGGGCAATCCCAATGACGTGATTCAGGCCATCGATGCGGCGACCGGCGATCTTCTCTGGCAATATCGCCGCACCCTGCCGTCGCAGGAGGCAATGCACAACAATTTCTGGGGCCAGCGCAAGCGCAGCGTCTTTTTGTACGACGACAAGCTCTACACCATCACGCGCGACAATTTCCTGATGGCGCTGGACGCCAAGACCGGCAAGGAATTGTGGGAGGTCAATCGCGGTGGCGACCTCTATATCACAAACACCACCGGTCCTATCGTGGTGGACGGCGTGGTGATCGCGGGCGCTAGTTGCCAGGAAGCGGCTCAGGGCTGCTATGTCACCGGCAACGACGCGGTGACCGGCAAGGAATTGTGGCGCAATACACTGATCCCCAAACCTGGTGAGCCGGGGGACGAGACTTGGGGTGGCATGCCGTTCGACAAGCGCTGGATGACCGGTGTGTGGGGACCCATCACCTATGATCCAGAATTGAACCTGGCATTTTACGGTTCCAGCGGCGTCGGCCCGTCGTCCGACACCCAGCGCGGCGTCAAGGGCGTCGCCACCTTGGCAGGCACCAACACCCGTTTCGCCATCGAACCCAAAAACGGCAAAATCGTGTGGAAGCACCAGGTCATTCCGCAGGACAATGCCGACCAGGAATGCACCTTCGAGATGCTGCCCATCACCACCAAGGTGGCGCCCGATCCCAAGGCGAAGGGCATGATGGCGATTGGGCACAAGGCCGCCACCGCCAGCCGCCGCACCCTGACCGGCGTGCCGTGCAAGACCTCCATCATGTGGAGCTTCGACGCCGCCAAGGGCGATTTTCTCTGGGCCAAGTCCACCGTCTTCCAGAACCTGGTCAAGAACATCGACAGCAAGGGCAAGGTGATGCCAAACCCCGAAATGTTCATGACCGATTACAAGAAGACCTATCACCAGTGCCCGACCCATGCCGGCGGGCGCGACTGGCCCTTCTCGGCTTACAGCCCGCAGAACAATGTGCTGTATGTGCAGCTGCAGAACCTGTGCGCCGACTATAAGGTGCGTGTCGACAACATCCCCAGCAAGCCCAAGGACCAGTACAACACCATCGGGCCGCAGGTGCTGGCCGATGGCGCGACCAATATCGGGCGGCTGGACGCCATTTCTGTGGAAACGGGTCAGACCCTGTGGAGCTGGGATACACCGGGGTCGAATTATTCGCCCGTGCTGGCCACGGCCGGCGGCATCCTGTTCAACGGGTCCATGGACCGCTACCTGCGCGCCTTCGACCAGAAGGACGGCACAGTCTTGTGGCAGACGCGGCTAGGCAGCCAGGTATTCGGCGCGACCGTCACCTACAAGGTCGGCGAGCAGCAGTATATCGCGGTGGCGGCCGGCGGCGGCTTCAACAATGGTCCCATCCAGGTACGGCCGGACCTGGACCAGCCCAGCGGCGGCAATATGGTGTACGTCTTCGCTCTGCCGCAATAATGCCGTTTGCTTTGGCGCTTTCGCGCAGTTAGCGTCCCGGCCGTTCAATAGCGGCTCGTTGCGTAATGAAACTTCTGACAGGCGCGTCCATCGCCGCGATTTGCCTTTGGCCGATGGCGGCCCTTGCCCAATCTGAAAAGGTCATCGTCACCGCCACGCACTTGCCCATGCAAGATGCGGGCAGCAATGTCTCGGTCATTGACGCCTCGGCCATCGCGGCGCGCGATCCCGCAAGTGTTGTGGACCTGTTGCGCGACCTTCCCGGCGTATTCGTACAGCAGTCAGGCGGGCGCGGCAGCGTGGTATCGCTGTTCACCCGCGGCGCCAAGCCCAATTTTACCCAGGTACTACTGGACGGGGTGAAGGCCAACGACCCCACCAATACCCGCGGCGGGTCCTATGACTTTTCTACCCTGGACCTGAACGACATCGAACGGATCGAATTCGTGAGCGGGCCCGCTTCAGCGGTTTATGGTTCTGATGCGATGGGCGGTGTGATCAACATTATCAGCCGGCGCGGTGGCGAAACACTGGATGCCGGATTGCAGGCAGAAGGCGGCAGCTTCGGTTATGTCCGCGCCGCGGGGCATGTCGGCGGCCCGATTGGCGGCGCTACCGGCAACATTGGTCTTTCCTATACCGACAATGGCATGCCGGTGGGGGGCAGCACCCTGAAAAGCACAGCTCTGGACGGCGCACTGGCGCTGCTGCAGATCGCCGGCACCGCGATCAATTTCACAGGTCGCTATAGCGACAGCACGGCAACCTCCTTTCCCGATTCCAGCGGTGGGCCGCGCCTGTCGGTACTGCGCAGGCTGGATCATCGCGATATTCAGGAAGGCGTGCTGGGTGCGCATGCCCTGCGCGACATCACCGGTTGGTCGAGCATGGCGCTGGATTACGGCTTTTATGATCGCAGTTCGGATGCCGTTTCGCCAGGCGTGGCGCCCAGCGCCCAGACGCGGACGGGCATCCCCGCCAATGACGACAAGGCACGGTTCAGCCGCCATGAAGTGACCTGGACCAACCGGCTGACGCCGCTGCCGGGGCTGGAAGCCGCGCTGGGCATGGACATGCAGGCCGATCACGGCGCGGACAATGGCTTCCTACGGTTCGGTCCGGAAAAATTGCCCACCAGCTTCACGCTGAACCGCACCTTGTGGGCGGGCTTTGCCGAAGCGCGCTATAAAATCGCGCCGCAGCTCAGCCTATCGGCCAGTGGCCGCTATGACGATACCGGCGCCACCCATCATTTCAGTCCGCAGTTGCGCGCCGATTATGCGTTAGCGGATTCCGGTACGCAGTTTCAGCTCTCCTGGGGCAAGGCCTACAAGCTTCCCAGCTTCTACGCCCTGGGCAATCCGATTGTCGGCGATCCCACGCTCAACCCGGAAGATGCGGAGAATTTCGAAGGCGGCGTTACCCAGCGCTTGGGGGATTTCGGGCGCTGGAAAGTGGAGGGCTATGCCACCAATTACCGCGACCTCATAGACTTCCGCCCCGGCGCGGTGCCCAGGCTGGTCAACTTGTCCAAGGTGCATGTGCGTGGCGTAGAGACGTCTCTGGAACTCACTTTTGATTTGCAGGATTGGGGCACGCTCAGTGCCACGCCGCGCCTGTCCTACACCAGCGCCCGCAACACTTTGACCGGCGCGGCGTTGCGCGATGTGCCGAGCTGGCTGGCCGGCGTTGGCGTCAACTGGCAGCCGGACCCGGCCTGGACTGTAAGCTTTGACCTTAACCACACCGGCGGCATGACCGACAATGCCGTGGCCACCGGCGATGTCGCCCTGCCCGGCCATGAACGCGCCGACCTGGCGATCTCTTATAAAGTGCTCTCGAACCTGGCGCTGAAGCTGGGGGGCGATAACATTTTCGACCAGCGCTACGAGGATGTGGTCGGCTTTCCCGCCCCCGGAGCAATCGTGCGCGGCAGAATCAGCGCTTCGCTCTAGTTATTCGGCAACGTCCCCGCGAGACGGCCCAGCAGCTTGAAGGCATACAGCATCACACGGCCTCGAACAGGTTTGGTGGGTCCTGTGACATCGGGGAGCCCGAACGTGCCAAGCTGATTCATCGCCGCGTCACTGCCGTCATCAGGACGCATCGCGATCCAGTACAGAACTTTCGGTAGGTCGCGCGGCGGGATCACCGCCTGCAGCCGGGCAAACACCAGTCGCGGCACGAAGCGCTCCACCTGCTCCATCTGCAGTATGTCTGGCACCGCCGCGACCGCGAGCACGTTACGAGTACGTTGCACCGGATCGCTGACATTGCCGGGCGCCCAACCCAGCAAGCCGTCACGAATACGATCCAGCGCGGGCTGGATAATCGGATCTTGCACCTCGTCACCGCGCGACAACGGCGCGACGACGCCTTCGTCCGGCGGCAGGCGCTTGAAATCAATGACGTCAATGTCGGCCTGGGTGACGTCCTGCCAGAAGGGGGGTGCAGTCTTTGCGTTCGGCGGTGCAGGCGCATAATCACTGGCGTTTCCCACCTCGCGCGTATCCTTGACGGCGCTGATGGACGCCAGACCGTGCATCTCAGCCACCACGCCCACCGCCACCCACATGCCGATGGCCAGCAGCAGCCAGGCGCGGCGCGGCGCAAAATCCCTGTCCCAGCGGAACATGGCGCCCGCCACAATCGCGCCCGCCGCGCCGGTGAACAGCAACGCGGTAAAATCAAACACAGCCCGTGACAGGCCCGTGCCGGCGGCGGAAAGTTGCAGCGCCTCCACCGCATAACGGCCTGGAAAAAACAGCGAGGTATGCTGCGCCCAGGTCGGCAGGCTTTCCAGCTGCACCGCCACCCCGCCGATCATCAACATGGGCAGAAAAATGCATTGGCCCAGCGCCTGCGCCGCCGGGACATTGTCCACCAGCATCGCGATGACCAGCCCGAAGCCCAGGAAGGCGAAAGACGCCACGGCAAAAGCGGCCAACAGCCCAAACGGATGGGCGGGCGCGGGCATGCCGAAGACGAAGGCCAGCGCCAGTTGCAACAGCGCCGCCGTCACCAGCAGCACAGCGCGCGCCGCAAGGACGCTGGTCAGAAATACCCACCCCGGGGCGGGCAACAAGCGATAGCGCCGCCACACCCCGCGCTCGCGCTCGCTGACAATAGTCGTCGGCAATCCGAAGCAGGCGCTCCCCAGGATGGTGATGGTGAGAAATTGCCCCAGATGCAGCGCCAGCGGCACCGGATCGCTGCGATAGACCGCCCAGAAGGCCACCAGGAAGATCAGCGGAAACAGATAGCCATAGAGAATGGCCATCCGGTTGCGGAAGTTCAGCTTCAGGCCCAGCAGGGTGAGTTGCAGCAGCATCGTCATCGCGCCGCGCCCGTCAGTTTCAGGATCACGTCTTCCAGAC
>JAPLPI010000291.1 GCA_026400305.1 Alphaproteobacteria bacterium
GAAGCATTGGTGATAACAGATTAGGTGGCTGGTACAGCTACAGAGTCTCCAAGGCGGCTATAAATCAGGCCATCCGCACATCTTCCATAGAGCTTGCAAGACGGGCGCCCGACGCCATCTGCCAAGCGTTACACCCTGGAACGGTAGACACTGGGTTATCACGCCCCTTTTCTGGAACTCGGCGCTCCACACTCAAGCCATCAGATTCTGCTGCCATGCTGCTGTCAGTTATTGACAATGCCTCATCCAGAAATTCTGGCGAATTCTTGAACCAGAACAGCCTGAAAATCCCTGATGAACATATCTCACGACTTCCCCAGGGCCTGATCAGCTGATTATCTTCGGTGAAAAATGACCGCTAAAATGAAACCACCACAGTCAAGGAGCTTCACCAATGAAACAATGGATTGTCTTTGCCCTCCTGGTATCTGCCGCTACACCGGCGAACGCATATCTCAAAGTAGGTTCTGGGGCACCCGATTTTGCTACCCAAGCCACCCTTGGCGGAAAGGAATTCTCATTCCGCTTATCTGAAGCATTGAAGCGCGGCCCTGTGGTTTTGTATTTCTATCCGGCCGCCTTTACCACCGGCTGCACAATCGAAGCCCATAACTTTGCAGAAGCTGTTCCGCAATTTAAGATGCTGAATGCAACTGTGCTCGGCGTTTCGCAGGATAACATCAAGACTTTGGACAAATTTTCCGTCCAGGAGTGCCGAAGTGCATTTCCTGTTGCGGCTGATACTGACGGGGAAATCACAAAATCATACGATGCCCGACTTTCGTCATTGTTCGCGGTTTCCGACAGAACTTCGTATGTAATTTCGCCCAAAGGCAAGATTATCTATGCTTACAGGGCAATGGATCCTGATCATCATGCATCAAATGCGCTGGAGGCAGTTAGGCGATGGGTGCGCGATAATTGAGCTGCAGATACGCGGCGCTCGACGATGCGCGTCATTTTTAGCCATTTCTTTGCATTAAGAGAGCCTACTTTGGCGTCAGCCTGAGCAACTTGCTGGTCCAAGGTGTATTGGGATTGGGATTACCGGTGCCGCTATCGGTGAGCACATAGACCGCGCCGTCCGGCCCTACCTGCACATGAAGTGTATTGGGATTGGGATTACCGGTGCCGCTATCGGTGAGCACATAGACCGCGCCGTCCGGCCCTACCTGCACATGAAGGCGCAGAGCTTAAGGCTCGGGCTGCCCCCGTAGACTAGGTGCTAGCTGGATGGTGGCTAGATGGCGCTAAGGCCGGCAGACTTCACATGACCTGAGGCGTTTTTTTTCGCCAGTCCGGTCAATGTCCGGTTCATTCGCAGACTGCAACCGCGACCATAAAATTGGCGCGTTCAACTACCTGACTTCATGTGGAAAAGTGGTGGGTGATGCAGGGATCGAACCTGCGACAAGCTGATTAAGAGTCAGCTGCTCTACCAACTGAGCTAATCACCCAAACACCGTCCGAAAAGCTTGGTTTACCTTCCGGGGAGCGGCCTCATAGCAGAGGGATAACCCCCCTGTCCAGAAAAGCTGTTGGAGTCCCTGTGGGTGGATTCTTAGGCCGTTTTCAGACCAAAAACCGGCCTATATGATGCCGCCCGAGTGCCGGGGAATCTCCACCTGGCGGTGGATGTGCACGCTCATCAGCAGGCCAAATCCGAACATCACCGTCAGCATGGCGCTGCCGCCATAGGACAGAAGCGGCATGGGAATGCCCACCACCGGGATCAGGCCCATCACCATCAGCCCGTTGATCATGATGTAGAAAAAGAAGTTCAGGATGATGCCCATGGCCAGCAGGCGGCCGAACTGGCTGCGGGCGCTCATCGCCGTCTGCACGCCATAGAAGATCACCACCGCGAACAGCACCAGCAGCGCCAGGGCGCCGACAAAGCCGAATTCCTCGCAAACGCTGGTCCAGATGAAGTCGGTCTGCTTTTCGGGCAAGAAGTTCAGCCGGCTCTGGGTGCCCTGGGTGAAGCCCTTGCCCGCCACCCCGCCGGACCCGATGGCGATCTTGGCCTGGGTGATGTTCCAGCCCTTGCCCAGCGCATCATGCTCAGGATGGATGAAGGTCTCGACCCGCGCCTTCTGATAGTCATGCAGCACAAAGCGCCAGGCCAGCGGCACGGCGGCCGCCACCGCACCCAGGGTTGGCGCGATCCACCACCAACTCAGCCCCGCCAGGAACAGCAGCGAGCAGCCATCGGCCAGGATGATCAAGGTGGTGCCTAGGTTGGGTTGCAGCACCACGAAGATGGCGGGAATGCCGATCATGGCCAAGCCAATGGCCAGCGGGACCGGCTTGGACACTTCCTCGACGCTCTTGCCGTGCAAAAAGCGCGACAGCGCCAGCACCAGTCCGATCTTCATCAGTTCCGACGGCTGCAGGTCCAGCGGTCCCAGCGAGATCCAGCGCTGGGCGCCTAGGCCAACATGGCCCACCACATCCACCGCCACCAGCAGCAGCAGCGCAAAACCATAAGCCGGGTAAGCGAGCGACATCCAAACCCGTATGTCGATCACCGACGCGGCCAGCATAACGATCAGGCCCAGCGTGAAATGGCCGATCTGGCGCAAGGCCCAGGGCTGAAAATGCGCATTCGCCACCGAATAGAGCATGGCGATACCGGCCAGGCCGATCATGCAAATGAGAAGAACCAGCCCCCAATTCACTTCCAGCAGCTTGTCGGCGAAGGACAAAGTGCGCTTGTCGGCGGCATAGGGACGAAGCGACATCAGCCGCCTGCCTTCACCGGCTGGGGCGATATGGTCTGGGCGGCGCCCTGTACCCAGGGCGGGGCGGCGCTGGCGGAATTTGTCACCGGCCAGGCGGCCGGCATCCGCGAGGGATCGCGCTGCTGGCACATCAGCATCACGTCCCGCGCCATGGCCACATGGGGATGGGCCTGCACCGCGCCATGCTCGATGATGCTGACAATAGCATATTTTGGATCGATCACCGGCGCATAGCCGATGAACAAGGCGTGGTCGCGCAGCTTCCAGTCCATGGCGCTGTTCTTGGTGATGCCGCGCGCATGTTCCTCCTGGGAATAGGCGCGGACCTGGGCGGTGCCGGTCTTGCCCGCCATCTCAAAACCAGGCTCGGTGATGCGCCAATTAAAGGCGGTTCCGCCGCCTTCATTCATCACCCGGTTCATGCCGCTGCGCACCCTGGTCAGCGCCTCGTCGCTGACATCCAGCTTGGTAACGTCGGGCCGCGGAATCAGCTTGCCACCCACCGAATGGACGATGCGCGGACTGACCGCCTTGCCGCTGGCCAGCCGCGCGGTCTGCTGCACCAGCTGCAGCGGCGTGGCGGTCACATAGCCCTGGCCGATGGCGACGCTGAGGGTATCGCCCTGCTGCCAGGCTTGCTTGTAGGTCTTCTGCTTCCACTCGCTCGACGGCATCAATCCCGAATGTTCACCTGGCAGTTCGATGCCCGTGGGCGCACCCAGGCCCAGCTTGCGCGCTGCCTGATGAATCCTGTCGATGCCGACGCGGCGCGCGGTTTCGTAAAAGAAAACGTCGCAGGAATTCTTGATAGCGCCTTCGACATCGAGCGAGCCATGTCCGTGATGATAGGTCGTCCAGGCCCAGCAGTTGAACGTATGGTTTCCGACCGTGATGCGGCCATTGCAGGTGACACGATAATCAGGCGTGGCGATGCCGGCCTCGATGGCGGCCAGCGCCACCGCGGGCTTGAAGGTGGAGCCGGGCGGATAGATGCCACTGGTGACCTTGTTGAGCAGCGGCTTGTGATCCGAGATGGTAAGGTCGTGCCACTGGCTGTTGGTCAGTCCGACGTTAAACCAGTTAGGATCAAAGCCCGGCGTGGACGAAAGTGCGATGATATCGCCATTGTTGACATCCATCACCACCATGGCGGCACTTTCATCGCCCAGCTTCTGGTCGGCCAGCGCCTGCACCTCGCGGTCGATGGTGAGATAGATTTCTTCGCCAGGCTCGCCGGCATCCTTGCCCAGCGCGCGGATGATGCGGCCATAGGCGTTGACCTCGACGCGGGAGGCGCCCGCGCTGCCGCGGATCTTCTTGTCGAACTTTTTTTCGATGCCGCGCTTGCCGATGCGCATGCCCGGCAGGCTCATCAGGGGATCATCGTCATGCTCGATATCCTGCGGCGACACCGAAGCGACATAGCCCAGGATATGCACCAGTTCCTTGCCAAAGGGGTAGTCGCGGGTCTCGCCCAAATCGCACTGCACGCCCGGCAGATAGGGCAGATGCAGGTTGACGCGAGAGAATTCGTCCCAGGTGAGGTTCTCGGCCACCGGCACCGGCACGAACTTCTTGTTCATGGCGATGTCGTGCTGAATTTTTCTCTTCTGCTGGTCACTCAGCACGATCACCTTGCCGATCGTGTCCAGCGCCCGGGCCACGCCTTCGGTGGCCTGTTCGCTGACCAGCAGCACGCGGTAATTGCGCCGGCTGTTGGCCAGCTCCACGCCGAAGCGATCCATGATGCGCCCGCGCGGCGGCGCGATCAGGCGTTCGGAGACGCGGTTATCCTCGGCCTCGACCATGTACTGGTCGCCGTCGCGGATCTGCAGCTGGTAGAGCCGGCCCGCAAGCAGCGCGAACACCGCCGTCATGCCCGCGCCCATGCCCACCGAGCGGCGGGTGAAAGTGTCGTAGCGGCTTTTGTCCTTCTTATCGAACAGCGGCATCAGATGTCGCCTCGCAATGCGCCGACCAGTCTATGATGCAGCCAGCCTGCCACCAATGCGGTGGGGACATAGAACAGCACCGTCATCGCCAGCTCGCCGATGATGGGCGCCAGCGGCGGCAGGCGAACGCCTGGCGTGAGGAACGCCAGGAACGCCACCGTCATCCAGGCCACGGCACAGACAAAGGCGCTGGCCACAGCAAAGCCCACAACGGCCACCAGCCCCGACACGCCGGCAAAGCTGTCGCGTTGGCGCGCCACCAAGGCATAGGTCAGCACAAAGGACAGGGTCCATACGCCCGGCGGGCTGCCCGACATCACGTCCTCGGAAAAGCCAATGGCCAGCGCCGCGGCCGGGGTCATCAGGTCGGGTCTGACAAGACACCAGAAATAGACCGGCACCAACGCCAGCAGCGGCGACGGCACCAGCCCGCCCAGGATAGAAATGGGAATATTGGCGATGAAGACGCAGGTCAGGCCGAACAGTAGCGGCACCAGCGCGACCAGGAAAGGAAAACGGGGGGCTGAACTGGCGCGTTCCAAGCTGGACACGGTCAGCGCTCCATGACTTCGGCTGGCGCGGCTAGATCGGCCGGTGTCACGACGACAGGCTTTGGCTTGGGCTTAGGCGGGACCGGCGCGGCGGCGATGGGTGCCGGGGCGGGCGGCGGCTGCAGAGCTTGCGGCTTCAGGCTGGCGGCCTCCACCGGCAGCTGCGCGGTGGCGGGCGGGGCTTCCTGCGGCTTGGAAAAGTTCAGGATCTCGACATCCTGGCTGGCGCCGGGATCGGCCAACAGCGCCACGCGCCAGCCGCCGCTGCCATCGCTGACCACCGTGCCGATGGGCAGGCCGGACGGCAGCAAGCCACCATCCCCGGAGCTGGTGACTTGGTCGCCGTCATGGAGCGTGACCGTGTGGGACACCATGTCCAGGGTGGGATAGGCGCTGTTGTCTCCCGTCATCATCGCCTGGATGTTGCCGCTATTGCCCGCCGAGGCGGAGATGGTGACGGGGGTGCGGCTGTTGAGGTCGGTCAGCAGGATCACCCAGCTGGTGCGGCTGCCGGTGAGATAGATCCGCCCGATCATGCCGCGGGCATCCAACACCGCTTGGCCCGGCAGGGCATGGTGCTCGCGCCCGGCGTCCAAAATCATGGTCTGCAGGAAGGGACGGTTGGCCCGGCCGATCACCCGCGCCAGCACGGCATTCATCTGGGGATCTGGCACGGCATGCAAAAGGGTCTGGTAGCGCCCCACCCGTCCCTGCAGCACGATGGCCACGTTGCGCCACTGGCGCAGGCGGGCATTTTCTTCCTTCAGTTTCAGGTTCTGCTGATAGACTGAGAAAATGTCGGTGACCGAACCCATCCAGCGGCCAAAGCCTGCCACGGGGACCCGCACGGTTTGTAGCACGGGCGCCAGCATGTCGGTGAGATGGACGCGCGCCTTGTCCAGGATGCCGCTTTGGGCCTTGCCCAGCAGCACCAGGACGACCGCAAGCGCAATGACAATGACCAGCGGAAGCTGGGCATTACTTTTGCGGGCAATCTTCCAGGCGTTTGCCATGTAAAAGCGGCCCCTGCCCGCGCAGATTTAGAACGCGGTGGAAAGGACGTGGCGCATGCCCTTGCTGTTTTCCAGCACCCGGCCTGTGCCCAGCGCCACGCAGGACAAAGGATCATCGGCAATGGAAACCGGCAGGCCCGTTTCGTCCCGCAGCACTTGGTCGAGGTTGGCCAGCAGCGAGCCGCCGCCGGTCAGCACAATGCCCTTGTCCACGATGTCGGCGGCCAGTTCCGGCGGGGTGGCTTCCAGGGCGACCTTCACGGCCTCCACGATCTGCGACACCGGCTCGGCCAGCGCTTCGGCGGCCTGACGTTCCGAGATGCGGACCTCGCGCGGCACGCCCTGCATCAGGTCGCGGCCCTTCACGTCGATCGACAGGCCTTCGCCGTCGGCCGGGATCCGGGCGGTGCCGATGTCCTTCTTGATGCGCTCGGCGGTGGTCTCGCCGATCAGCAGGTTATGGTTGCGGCGCATGTACGAGATGATGGCCTCGTCCATCTTGTCGCCGCCGACGCGGACCGAACGCGAATAGACGATGCCCGACAGCGACAGCACGGCCACTTCGGTGGTGCCGCCGCCGATGTCGACGACCATCGAGCCGGTCGGCTCGTGGATCGGCAGGCCGGCGCCGATGGCGGCGGCCATCGGCTCGTCGATCAGGCCCACGCGGCGGGCGCCGGCGTTCAGGCAGGAATCGTTGATGGCGCGACGCTCGACGGCCGTGGCGCCCGAGGGCACGCAGACGATGATCTTCGGGTTCACGAAGCCGCGGCGGTTATGAACCTTGCGGATGAAGTGCTTGATCATCTCTTCGGCGACTTCGAAGTCGGCGATGACGCCGTCGCGCATGGGGCGGATCGCCTCCATGTGACCGGGGGTGCGGCCCAGCATCTGCTTGGCCTCGATGCCCACGGCGTGGACGATCTTCCGTCCACCGACATTCCGCAGCGCGACGACCGATGGCTCGTTCAGAACGATGCCCTTGCCCTTCATGTAAATCAGGGTGTTGGCGGTGCCGAGATCGATGGCGATGTCGTTCGAAATCGTGCCGAATACGTGGGAGAACATGGGCCTGGGATACCGTTCGTTCGGGCCTTAAGGGCGTGCGTCTGACTTGATCCGTTTCGGCGACGCCCCGGCTTCGCATATCCCCATACGCGCCGCCTCCTGATCGTCTTCGCCGGACCGACCGAGGGCTCGTTTGCCCGTGTGCGGAGGCGAATACAAGCCCCGTGAACGCTGCATGGTCCCGGAAGTGGGACAGGCCGTTCACGATAGTGTCAGGCAAGGTCGGCGCGCCGTCCGCTCAGGCCGGGTGCAACCCCTCCATATGCAGCACCTTCGCCACCGCCGGACGCGCCTGCACCAGGTTCAGATGGGCGTTCAGCGGTGCGGGGGAGGGCGTGGTGCCCTGCGTGGGATGGCTCTTCCCCGGCATGGAGGGTCCACCCCCGCCCGGCTATGATGCGTGCCGCCTGTTCAGGAACCCTCGGCCGCGATGTCGACACCCTACCCCCTCCGCCGGCTCCATGAGCTTTTTCCGGCACT
>JAPLPI010000075.1 GCA_026400305.1 Alphaproteobacteria bacterium
TATTGCTTTGCCCGTCCCAGCTACGCCTATCTCGGCATGTCGCCCGGCGTGGATTTTGAATCGCGCCTGTTCGCCAAGCCCAATGCGGCCTCGCTGCTGGCCAAGGAACTTAGCGCGCCCGGTTACATCCCCAAGGTGATCGCCATGGGCACCAATACCGATCCCTACCAGCCTCTGGAAAAGAAGATGCGCATCACGCGCTCCATCCTGGAAGTGCTGCGCGACTTTCGCCATCCCGTCGCCATCGTCACCAAGTCGCCGCTGATCCTGCGCGACCTGGATATCCTGGCTGACATGGCTTCGATGGGCCTGGCCAAGGCGGCGCTGTCCATCACCACCCTGGACCGCAAGCTGGCGCGGGCTATGGAGCCGCGCGCCGGCACGCCGCAACGCCGCCTGCAGGCCATCCAGGGATTGTCGGATGCCGGCGTGCCGGCCGGGGTGATGTTCGCCCCAGCTATTCCGGCGCTGAACGATCACGAGATGGAAGTGGTGCTGAGCGCCGCGGCCGGTTATGGCGCGCGCAGCGCCGGTTATGTGCTGCTGCGCCTGCCTTTGGAGATCAAGGACCTATTCCGCGAATGGCTAGAGCTCAACGCCCCCGACCGCGCCAAGCATGTCATGACCTTGGTGCGCCAGATGCGCGGCGGCAAGGATTATGACGCCAACTGGAACACCCGCATGACCGGCACCGGGCCGTATGCCCAGGTGATGGCGCGCCGGTTCCACATGGCGGTGAAGCGGCTGGGGCTGAACCTGCCTTCGGCGCCGCTTGCCGTCCACAAGTTCAAGCGCCCATCCCGACTTGGCGACCAACTCGCCCTGTTCTAACCATTGGGGGATGCCCCATTACATCTACGAGTCGCGCCTGTTGAAGACCATGACTGGTCCAGTGTGCGGCGTGGATGAAGCCGGGCGCGGGCCGCTGGCAGGGCCCGTGGTGGCGGCGGCGGTGATCCTGGGTCGCGGCCGCATTCCCAAGGGGCTGAACGACTCCAAGCAGCTTTGCGAGCAAGACCGCGAAGACCTTTACCCCCGCATCATGGAAATGGCGGTGGCGGTCGGCGTCGGCGAAGCCAGCGTGGAAGAAATTGATCTGGTGAACATCCGCCAGGCGACGCACCTGGCCATGGCGCGCGCGGTGCGGGCGCTGTCCGTGGCCGCGCAATTCGCGCTGGTGGACGGCAATGACGCGCCGGCCCTGCCCTGCAAGTGCGACACGCTGATCAAGGGCGACGGACGCAGCGTGTCCATCGCGGCGGCCTCGATCATCGCCAAGGTGACGCGCGACCGGCTGATGGCGCGGCTGCATGACGAGCATCCCGGCTACAACTGGAAGAGCAACAAGGGCTACGGCACGCCCGACCATTACAGCGGGCTGCGCACCCATGGCGTAACCATTCATCACCGCCGCAGTTTCGGTCCCATCCGTAATCTGCTGCAGGGCCTCGATCCGGCGGCCCAGCACGCGCCGGTCCTGCTTGCCGGAGAATAATCCCCAAACTGCCCACAAGATGTGGTGGTGGGCGAATCCGGGGACTCAATTCATAACGCTTTGATTCCGCAAGACTCTTGACCGGGGACTCCCGGCGAATCAGTGTGACCCCGCTGTTGATAATTTTTGGGCGGGCATATGAGTTCTTTGAAGCTGGATCAGATCATAGAGGGCGACTGCGTGGAGCGCATGCGCGCCCTTCCCGCCGGCTGCGCCGACCTGGTGTTCGCGGACCCGCCTTACAACATGCAACTCAAGGGCGAGCTGCACCGCCCCGACCAGTCCAAGGTCGATGCGGTGGACGATCACTGGGACCAGTTCAGCAGCTTTGCCGCCTATGACAAGTTCACCCGCGACTGGCTGGGCGCAGCGCGCCATGTTCTGAGCGACAATGGCGCCATCTGGGTGATCGGCTCCTATCACAACATCTTCCGCGTCGGCGCCATCCTGCAGGACCTGGGCTTCTGGATCCTGAACGATGTGGTGTGGCGCAAGTCCAACCCCATGCCCAACTTCAAGGGCCGCCGCTTCACCAACGCGCATGAGACCCTGATTTGGGCGGGCAAGAGCGCCGAAACCAAATACACCTTCAATTATGAAGCCATGAAGGCGCTGAATGACGAGCTGCAGATGCGTTCGGACTGGACCTTGCCGATCTGCACCGGCCATGAGCGCATCAAGGGCGCCGACGGCCAGAAGGCCCATTCCACGCAGAAGCCGGAATCCCTGCTGCACCGGGTGATCGTGTCCTCGACCAAGCCGGGCGACGTGATCCTGGATCCCTTTTTCGGGTCCGGCACCACCGGCGCGGTGGCCAAGCGGCTGGGCCGCCGCTTCATCGGCATCGAGCGCGAAAAGACCTATGCCGATGTGGCGCGCGCGCGCATCGCCGAGGTCATCCCCGCCGACAGCGACGTGATCGAAGTTACCAAGTCCAAGCGCGCCGAGCCGCGCATTCCCTTTGGCTGGGTGGTGGAACGCGGGTTGTTGCCGGTGGGCACGGTGCTGCAGGGCAGCCGCAAGCACCAGACCGCCAAGGTGCGCGCCGACGGCACCCTCGTCACCTCCAATGCCAGCGGCTCCATCCACCAGATGGGCGCGCATGTGCAGGGGCTGGAAGCTTGCAATGGCTGGACCTTCTGGCAGTTCGAGATGAACGGCACGCTCGTGCCGATCGACGTGCTGCGCCAGCAGCTACGGTCCGGGCTTTCTTGAACTGAAGAGCGGCCCACCTTCGTCCAAGCCATGTTCGACGATCTTGCGCATCACGGTGGGCAAGGCGACTTCGCGCAGCATTTCGGCGGCAATCCATTCGCCCTTGAACTTGGGGCGCTTGGCGAAGTTCGCGACATAGACTTCGGTTTCCAGTTCGAAATGCGTGAATCCGTGGCGCACGATACCGGAGCGCTTTTTCCAGTCAGCTTCGAACGGCGCTTGCTTCAATGCCTTTGCTGTTGAAGGAAAGTTTTCGCTCCACTCACCCAGCGGCGGCTCCAGCATGGACGCCAGCAAGCCCTTGTCCGGCCGCTTGACAAGCAACACCGCGCCCGTGCGATCCCGCGCCACGAAGGCCGCACCGCGCTTCAACGGCCGCACCATCTTGGGCGCTTTCACCGGCAACTGTTCCTGGATGCCCAGCTTTCGCGCCTTGCAGTCCGCCGACAGCGGGCAATTGGGACAGGCCGGCCGCTTGGACGTGCAGATGGCGCTGCCCAAATCCATCAACGCTTGCGCGAAATCCCCTGCCCGCTCCGGCACCAGCGCCATGCCATGTGCGTGAAGTTCGGTCTTGGCCTTTGGCATTGGGGTTTGCACGGCATAGAGCCGCGCGATCACCCGCTCGGCATTGGCGTCCATCGCCGCCTGGCGTTCGTCATAGGAGATGGCCGAGATCGCGCCGGCGGTATAGCCACCCACACCGGGCAGTGCGCGCAAACTTTCGGCGGTGAGCGGAAACCTGCCGCCCATCTCGTTCGCGACAACTTTCGCAGCGGCATGCAGGTTGCGCGCACGGGCGTAATAGCCAAGTCCCGCCCAGGCAGCCAAAACATCATCCTGTTTTGCGGCCGCCAGCGCTTTCACATCCGGCCACAGGGTCAGGAACTTGCGGTAATAGGCGCCCACCGCCTGCACCGTGGTCTGCTGCAGCATGATTTCCGACAGCCAGACGCGATAGGGATCGGCGCGTTTCCCGGCGGGCGCCCGCCACGGCAGCACCCGGCGGTGAATATCGTACCAGGCAAGCAGCCGTGTACTAAGAGAGCGTTGGCGAGAGCCAGAGCGACCATAAATAACTTCGGGCTTTTTGCTTTTCGCTGGCGGAGGCATACTGCCAACATGGCCCGAACGCCCGAAGAGACACAACCACCGCCTCACCGCAATAACTGGACTCGTGTGATCGGCGCCGATGCTGGCCCGGTCGCGGGCACCGCGTTTGCCCGCGCCGGCTTCAGCGATCCCACCCTGGTGCTGCGCTGGAGCGAGATCGCCGGGCTGGAGGTGGCGCGCCTGGCCCAGCCGCTGAAATTTTCCGAAGGTCCGTCGGGCGGCGCGCTAACCTTGCGCGCCTTGCCCGGCGCGGCGCTGTTCCTGGCCCATGAGAAGCGCGCGCTGTGCGAACGCATCAATGCGTATCTGGGACGCCCGGCGGTGGTGCAGATCAAGTTCAGCCAGGGCGCGCTGTCCCCGCGCCCGCCCCCGCAGCCCAAGCAAAAAGCCGCCGGCCCCTTGCCGCCGTCCGATCCGGCCCGCCGCTATGAAGGCCCGGAAGGTTTGGCCAGGGCGCTGCAGGCGCTGGCCAAACGGCGCGCCTAGCCAGCGCCCTCAATCTCTGCGAAAACGGCAAAAAACCGGGAGAACCACCGTGTCGCGCAAAGCCATCCTCGTCATCATTTTGGTCGTCGCGCTCGCTGGTGCGGGCCTGGCTTGGCACATCCTGGGTCAAGACGGCGCCACCCCAGCCATCGCCGCCGACATCAAGGGCGCCAATTACACCATCACGCCCCACGACATGACCCAGGGCAATCCTAAGGCCAAGCTGGTGGTGATCGAATATGCCGCGCCGCGCTGCCCGCATTGCGCGCATTTCAACGAAACGACTTTTCCCCAGCTGAAGAAGAACTACATCGACACCGGCAAGGTGTTTTACGTCTTCCGCGTGCTGCCACTGGCGGCGGGCGACGGCGTGGCCGAGAAGCTGGCGCGCTGCCTGCCCCGCGACAAGTATTTCAGCTTCATGGACCGGCTGTTCCGCACCCAGCCGCAATGGGACGACGAGTATGGCGTAACCGATGTGCGCGGCGGGTTGCTGACCCAGGCCAAGGCGGAGGGCATGAGCGAAACTCAGTTCGACGCCTGCGTCGCCAGCACCAAGGAAGACGACACCATCAACAAGGTGGCAGAGGAGGGCGTGACCCGTTACGCCATCAACACCACCCCCTCCATCGTGATTGACGGGGTCCTGGTGCCGGGGGTGGCGGAATACGGCCCCTTGAGCAAGGCGCTTGACGCTGCCCTGGCTAAAAAATAAGGCCACGCTTGGCCTTAGGCCGGGAAGCGGGTTTATGGACCGCCGCCGCAATCTCTGCCAAAAACGGCAGGCAAATTCCGGCGGAGATTCCCCTTGTCACGCAAAACCCTCTTTATCGTCCTGGGTCTGGCTGTACTGATCGCCGCCGCCGGAATTGGCTGGAGCATGGGCCTGTTCGGCGGTTCCAGCGACGCGACCAGCGCCAAGGGCTATGAGCTGGTCCCGACCGACCGCACCCAGGGCAACCCGAAATCCCCCGTCGTGCTGATCGAGTATGCCGCGCCCAGCTGCCCGGTCTGCGCCGCCTTCAATGTGCAGGCCTTTCCGCAGATCAAGGCCAAATACATCGACTCCGGCAAGATCTTCTACGTCTTCCGCGTCTTCCCGCTGCGTCCCGATGACGGCGAGGCCGAGAAAATCGCCCGTTGCCTGCCTGAGGATAAGTACTTCTCGTTCATTGACCTGTTGTTCAAAAATCAACCCAAATGGGACGTTGAATATGGGGTCCAGGCGCCGGAAGGCGTTCACGAGGGTTTGGTCCTGCTGGGGCGCATCGCGGGGATGAGCCGGGAGCAGGTTGACCAGTGTATGGTGAACAAAGCTGAGGATGACCGGATCAACAAGGTGTCGGCCGACGGTGAAGCCCGCTACAGCATCACCGGCACGCCCACCTTCATTTTGAATGGCGTCAGCGTCGGATCGGGCAACATCCCGTACGAGACGATGTCGAAGCTTCTGGATACCGAGCTCGCCAAGCAGCATTAGGCGGGCCCTTTTCTTAGGGACATAAACGTTGAAGTTCACACGCCTCAGGCTTTCCGGTTTCAAGTCCTTCGTCGAACCGACGGAGCTTTTCGTCGAGCCCGGCCTTACCGCCGTGATCGGCCCGAACGGCTGCGGCAAGTCCAACCTGTTCGACGCCATGCGCTGGGTGATGGGCGAAACCCGCCCCTCCTCGGTGCGCGGCAGCGAAATGGACGATGTGATCTTTGCCGGCTCGGCCGGGCGCCCGGCGCGCAACGTGGCCGAAGTCACCCTGTTCATCGACAATAGCGACCGCACCGCCGGCGCGGCATTCAACGAATATGA
>JAPLPI010000333.1 GCA_026400305.1 Alphaproteobacteria bacterium
AGGATGGCGATGTCGGCGCGTTTCTTGTCCAGGAAGGCCAATATTGCCTGGCCCGCGCCTACTCCGCCCACGCCAAGCGCCACCAGCCCGACAAGCGTCAGGAACATGGTGAGTTGTTCGACAAAGCGCTTGATGCCGGGCGCGGCATCACCCCGGTCACGGATGTTCCAGCCGGCTTCGGGAAAGCGTGTCTGTGCAAGGTTGCGGAATTGGGTGATGCGCGCTTTGGCCTGAACCGGATCGGACGGCGCGCCGGCCAGCGCAATGCGGTAGGTGAAGTTGACCAGGCTTTCCGGCGTGACCAGGTTGGTGGCCGGCAGGGATTTTGCGGCCACCAGCATGCGGGGCCCCAGCGAAAAGCCGGTCGAGATTCGGTCCGGCTCGCTGTCCAGCGCCGCCATGATGCGGAAGGTGGCATCGCCCAGCTTGATCAGGTCGCCGCGTTTGACATGTAGCCGGTCGAGCAAGGTTTGCTCCGCGGCTACGCCGCAAACCCCGTCATCCTCGCAGGCGATGGCATCGTGCAGATTCTGCGCCGGACGAAGCTTGGGCGCTCCGAACAGCGGCCAGCGTTTGTCCACGCCTTTGAGTTCGACAAGCTGGCGCGCCGTGTTGTCCCGCGCATAGACCATGGCGCGCATCGACAAGGCGCGGGTGACGCGGCCTTGCGCATTAAGGAATTTCAGTTCGTCGTCGGCGGCGGCGCGGTGCACCAGGTTGACCGAGACATCGCCGCCTAGTAGCACCTGTCCCTGATCCTGCAAGCCTGTCAGGAAGGCGTCGCTGAGCGACTCCACGCCGCTGATGGCCGCCGAACCCAACAGCAAACAGAAGAAGAAAATCCGGAAACCGGCAAAGCCGCCGCGCAATTCGCGCCGGGCAAATAGCAGGGCCAGATGCCAGTCAATCATTCAGCTTGCCGTCCACCATGCGCAGCACCCGGCCGCAGCGCCGCGCCAACCATTCCTCATGCGTCACCAGGAACAGGGTGGCGCCGCGTTCAGCATTCAGGGCGAAGATCAGATTGGCGATGCCGGTGCCGGTGGCGCTGTCCAGGTTGCCGGTGGGCTCGTCGGCGAACAGGATCTGCGGCCCCGGCGCCAGGGCGCGGGCCAGCGCCACGCGCTGCTGCTCGCCGCCCGATAGCTGGCCGGGATAATGATCGGTGCGCAGGATCAGGCCCACGGCGCGCAATTCCTTTTCGGCGCGGTCGAAGGCGTCGGGCACTCCCATCAACTCCAGCGGCACCGCGACATTCTCCAGCGCCGTCATGGTGCGGATCAGGTGGAAGCTCTGGAACACCACGCCCACCCGGCCCAGCCGGAAACGCGCCAGCGCGTCCTCGCCCATTTGGGTGATGTCGGTGCCGGTGACGACGACGTGTCCCGATGTTGGCTTTTCCAGACCTGCCGCCACCATCAGAAGCGAAGACTTGCCCGAACCGGAGGCGCCGGTCAGGGCGATGCTTTCGCCCGCGGCCACGCTCAGCGACACGCCGTTCAGGATGTCCACCGGCCCGGCCAGGCTTTTCAAGGTCAGGCTTACGTCTT
>JAPLPI010000096.1 GCA_026400305.1 Alphaproteobacteria bacterium
CAGCCAGCAGACCGCCAAGATCGTCTACACCCAGCAGCAGCGCACCATGTCGCGCAAACTGACCGAGCTGGTCGATGCCGCGGGTCTGGAAAAGACCCTGACCAAGCAGCAGATCCTGCAGCTCTATCTCAACCGCATTTACCTGGGCAGCGGCGCCTATGGCGTGGATGGCGCCTCGCGCGTCTATTTCGGCACCAGCGCGCGGCAGCTGACCCTGGCGCAGGCCGCCATGCTCGCCACCCTGACGCGCGCGCCCTCGGTGTTCTCGCCGCGCCGCGATCTCTTGCGCGCCCAGCAGCGCGCCAGCCTGGTGCTGGACTCGATGGTGAACAATGGCGCCATCACAGAAGCCCAAGCGGCCGAGGCGCGCGCCCATCCTGCCGCTATCACCGACCGCGCCGGCACCGATGCGCGAAATTACTTCCTGGATACCGCCGCCGACGAGGCCACAAAAATGGCCACGGTGAATGGCGTGGCGCCCAGCGCCGACATGATCGTGCACACAACGCTGGAGCCGAAAATCCAGGATGCCGCGCGGCTGGCCGCCCTGCGCAACCTGAACAAGTCCGGCAAGAAGACCCGTACATCCGAAGCGGCGGTGGTGGTGATGAAACCCGATGGCGCGGTCAGCGCCATGATCGGCGGCATGGATTATCAGGATTCGGTGTTCAACCGCGTCACCCAGGCACATCGCCAGCCCGGCTCGGCCTTCAAGCCGTTCGTTTACCTCGCCGCGCTTGAGGCCGGCCTCACGCCCTGGGAAACCCGCGATGACGAAGCGGTGGATATCGGCGGCTATCGCCCCACCAATTTCGGCGGCAAGGGTTACGGCACCCTGACCCTGGCCGACGCGCTGGCGCACAGCGTCAACACCATCACCGTGAACCTGGCCCAGGAAGTCGGCATCCGAAACGTCATCGCCGCCGCCAAGCGCGTGGGCATCACCTCGCCGCTGCAGGCCAATGCCAGCTTGGCGCTGGGCACCGCCGAAGTGACGCCGCTGGAATTGACCGCCGCCTATGCCGCCTTCGCCAACGGCGGCTTTCACGTCTCGCCCTATCTGGTGACGCAGGTTGATATCGGCACTAAGACGGTCTTTGTGCGGCATGCCCCGCCGCCCCAGCGTGTCATCGAGCAAGGCGTGAACCGCGACCTGACCGCCATGCTGTACCGGGTGGTGATCAACGGCACCGGCGGCTATGCCTCGCTGCATGGGCGCGAGGCCGCCGGAAAGACCGGCACCACACAGGATTCCCATGACGCCTGGTTCGTGGGCTTCACCACCGATTATGTCGCCGCCGCCTGGGTAGGCAATGACGATTCCTCGCCTACCCGCGGCGTCACAGGCGGCACCCTGCCCGCCTTTATCTGGCGCGATACAATGCTGACGGCCGAACAGGGCCTACCGCTGAAGCCGCTGGACAAGTCGGTCGAGCCGCCGCCGGAAGACACCGAACTGATGGCCTCGGGCGCGGTGTGGGACGGACGTGACGATGAAAGAATCGTGCCCCCCCCCACCGACCTGCCCGCCCAGGAGCCCGAGCCCCGCGCGCCCGAGCGGCGCCATCGCGGCGGCTTGCTGGGCTGGCTGTTCGGCAGCAGCGACGACGATGAGGAAGCCCCGCCGCCGCCCCGGCGCGATTCCGGTCGCTAACGTCTGTGCTATAAGGCGGGCATGATCCGCCGCACCTTTCTCTCCTTCGCGATATTCGCCGCATTTCTGCAGCCCGCCGCGGCAGCCACCACAGTCCGTTTCGTCACCGACTGGAAGGCGCAGGCCGAGCATGGAGGCTTCTACCAGGCGCTGGCCGAAGGGCTTTATGCCAAGCGCGGGCTGGACGTGAAGATCATCCAGGGCGGACCCGATGTGAATGTGCCCCAACTGCTGGCTGGGGGCGCCACCGACTTCGGCATGGGCTCCAACAGCTTTATCTCCTTGAACATGGTGCGGACCGGCGTGCCGGTGCGCGCGGTGATGGCGATCTTCCAGAAGGACCCGCAGGTACTGATGTCGCATCCGCGCCGGGACATCAATTCGCTGGCCGACATGCGCGGCAAGCCGGTGCTGGTGTCGTCCGCGACCATGAGCGCCTTCTGGCCATGGCTGCGCGCCAAGTTCGGATTCTCCGACAAGCAGATCCGCAAATACACCTACAACCTGGCGCCCTTTATCCAGGACCCCAACGCCATCCAGGAAGGCTATCTCACCAGCGAGCCCTTCACGGTGCAGCAACAGGCGCATTTCACGCCCAAGATATTCCTGCTCTCCGATTACGGTTATCCCGGCTATGCCAACATGGTGTTGGTGCCGCAAAAGTGGATCGATACCGACCGCAAGACGGTGCAGGCTTTCGTAGACGCCACGCGCGATGGCTGGCTGCTATACCTGGATGACCCGTCCAAGGGAAATGCGCTGATCAAGAAACAGAATCCCGACATCACCGACGCCATCCTGAAACAGGCGCTGGACAAGATGAAGGAGCATGACATGATTCTGAGCGGCGACGGCCGCGCCTTTGGCCTGGGCAGCATGACCCAGGTGCAGTGGAAGCGCTTCTACGACACCATGGCGGCGGAAGGCCTTTACCCCAAGGGCCTGGATTACACCAAGGCCTATGACCTCAGCTTTGTGCGCGCCACCCTGCAGAAGTTTCAATGATCGCGCTGACGGGCATTGCCAAGCGTTTCCCCAATGGTGTTGAAGCGCTGAACGATCTTTCCTTTTCGGTGAACCGCGGCGAGTTCGTTTCGCTGCTGGGGCCCAGCGGCTGCGGCAAGTCCACGGTGCTGCGCCTGGCGGCGGGCTTGCTGGCACCGGATGCGGGCGCCGTCACCTACGCGAATGGCAAACCGCAAATCGGCTTTGTCTTCCAGGATCACACCCTGATGCCCTGGGCCGACGCCATGACCAATGCGCGGTTGCCACTGGACCTGAAGCGCATGCCACGTGACCAGGCCGATGCGCGCGCATCCACTGCCTTGGCGCGCGTGGGCCTGGCAGGCTTCGAGCGTGCCTATCCGCGCGAGCTGTCCGGCGGCATGAGGATGCGTGTGTCCATCGCCCGCGCGCTGGCGGCGCAGCCGCAATTGCTGCTGCTGGATGAACCCTTTGCGGCGCTGGACGAGATCACCCGCAACGCATTGGGCGATGATCTGTTGAAGCTGTGGCGCGAAGACGGCCTGACGGTCTTGTTCGTCACCCACAGCGTCGGCGAAAGCAGTTATCTATCGCAGCGTATGCTGGTGATGACCCCGCGGCCCGGACGCATCACCGCCGACATCGCGCTGGCGGTCGGCCGCGACAGCCGCCTTGCGCCCGCCACCATCGAGGCTCAACGCGTCATCAGCGGGGCGCTGAATACGGCGATTGCCGAATGAAACGACACGCAGACATCATCCTGCCGCTGGCTGTCGCCGCGCTCCTTCTGGGCGCCTGGGAAGGCGCCGTGGCGCACTGGCAAGTGCCGGCCTATGTCCTGCCCGCTCCATCGGCCATCGCCAGGGCTTTTGCCGACAATTTCGGTTCGCTGATCGAGGCGCTGGCTTCCACCCTAGCCGTTACCCTGGAAGCTTTCCTTGCCGCCTGCGTGCTGGGAATTGCCACCGCCATCGCTTTTTCCCAGAGCCGGCTACTGGAGCGCACGCTCTATCCCTATGCGGTTATACTGCAGGTAACGCCGGTGGTCGCCATCGCGCCCTTGATCCTGATCTGGGTTGGCTTCGAGCGCATCAACCTCGCTCTGGTCATCATCGCCACCATCGTTGCCTTCTTTCCCATCCTGGCCGGCGCGACGCTGGGCCTGAAAAGCGCCGACTTCAATTTGATCGACCTGACCCGGCTGTATGGCGCATCACGCCTGCAGACCCTATGGCGCATCCGCCTGCCCAACGCCCTGCCTTATCTGTTGTCGGGCATGAAAACGGCAGGCGGCCTGGCGCTGATCGGCGCCGTGGTGGCCGAATTCGTGGCGGGCTCCGGCACCGCCACGGGGCTGGCCTGGCGCATCGTAGAATCGGGCAACCGGCTGGAGATCGCAACCTTGTTTGCCGCGCTGGCGCTGCTGGCGCTGACCGGCGTGGTGATCTTCGCAGCCCTGTCGCTACTGGAGTGGTGGCTGCTGCGGCGCTGGCACGAAAGCGCGCTTCAAGCGCCCTGAACTTATCACTTCTTGATGGGCGCGCTCTCGCGCATCATCAGCATCGCCGCTAGGCCCAGCGCCACCGCGCCAGTCATGTACCAGGCCGGCGCCAGGGGCGAACCGGTGACGTCGATCAGCCAGGTGACAATGAACTGCGCCGTGCCGCCAAAGCTGGTGATAGCCAGGGCATAAACGATGCCCAGCGAGCCGGCGCGCAAGTTCCCCGGCAGACTCTCCGTCAGGCTGAGTATTGCGCCCGCGGCGCTCATGCCCACGAACAGCGCCATCAAGGCGGTGCCGGCCAGCAGCACCGCCAAGGAATGGTAATGCACCATGATGCTGAAACAGGGCACCACCAGGATCAGCAGCGCCAGGCTGGCGCCGATCATCACCGGCTTGCGGCCCACTTTGTCGCTGATCAAACCATTCAGCAGCGCGCCGCACATGGCGGCCGCACCCACCACAATGGTGGCTGCGAAGGACCAAGCCGCAGGAAATCCCAAAGTGCGATTGGCGAAGGTGGTCATGTAATTCATCGTGTAGGTGCCGATGGTGGCGGATGCCAACATGCCAAGGCCCAGCACGCTCAGCCACAACAGCCCGCCCACCTTGTTCCTGCCGGGGCGTGCGCGCACGTCGTGCAGGGTTTCGGGCAAGCGCCGGCGTATCATCAGCGCGAACGGCACCACTGCGGCGCCAATCAACAGCGCGATGCGCCAGCCAAAATCGGTCAGCTGCTGCGGCGACAGGATGCTGGCCAGGATCAGGCCGACGACGCCTGCCGCCAGAGTAGCGAGATATTGGGTGGCGCTTTGCAGCGAGGTGTAGAGGCCACGGCGATGGGGCGGCGCAACTTCCAGCAGGAAAGACGTAGTCGGTCCCACTTCGCCGCCCAGCGCAAATCCCTGCACCAGCCGGAACAACACCGCCAGCAGGGGCGCGTACCAACCGATGCTGGCGTAGGAAGGGGTCAATGCCAGCCCCACCACCGAGGCGCCCATCAAGGCGAAGGAAAACAGCATGGCGGGTTTGCGGCCCCAGGTGTCGCCCAGGGTTCCAATCACCACCCCGCCTAGGGGACGGGTGGCAAAGCCCACGCCGAAAGTAGCCAGGGTGAACAGCAGGCTGCTGGTGGTGTCCTTGCCGGGAAAGAAGACCTGCCCGATCTGGACCGCAAAAAAGCTAAAAGTAAGGAAATCGTAGAATTCCAGGGCGTTTCCGGCCACCACAGCGCCAAGCTGCGGCAGGCTGAGTGGTTTTGTCGGCACGCTGAGAATCCCCTGTTTTCCCAATAATGCCCGGGAAGCCTGACTATATAGTACAAATATTTCTTGTTGTTATTATGAAACTACATCTGCGACTTGTTGAAGTCTTGATTTCGGAGGCCGGAAGTGGTTTTTGCGCGACCATGGCCCACCAGAACCAAGGTCCCCAGATGCTAACCGCCAATCGCCTGCGCGATGGCGATGTACTGTACCGCAAGGGCAGCGGCTGGGTCCTGATGCTGGCGGACGCCGATGTCTATCCCGACCAGGCCAGCGCCGATGTCGCCCTGGCCGCCGCCACGGCCGAAACGGTGCGCAACGAAATC
>JAPLPI010000030.1 GCA_026400305.1 Alphaproteobacteria bacterium
TGTCGGCAACCGCCACCAGGACCAGGCCATCGATGTCGCGATCGGACTGGAAGACAAAAGCTTCGTGGGCCCGGTCAAGGCTTCAGAAGTCAACGGCACCTGCATCAAGGCGCAGAGGGATTTCGGCTCATAAACCGTCACCGCCAAAAGCCGACCTGTTGAAGCGCACGGCAACAGTCTGAACATCAGCCTGGCGCCGCACTCCTATATCCAGCTCAAGGCCAGGTTGGCCTGAGCAACGCCAGTCGAGGAACCGGACCATGCACATCAGATATCTTGCGCCGCTCGTCGCGATCATTCCGGCCGTGCTTTGCCTTGCGGCATCGGCGCAAACCACGCGGCCCGCGCCCCTGCATGCCTGGGCGCCGCAGCCGGTGAAGCTGGCCCCCTTCACCGCGCCGAACAAATCGCTCAAAAGGCTGGCCGACATACTGGCGCGTCACGAAGGCAAGAGTGATTGGGCCGAAACCGAGGTCCTGACCCGCGACTATATCGGCGAATACATCTCCATGGGGCCGGGCCAGAAGACCAAGACCCTGTTCTGGGCCGATGACCGCGTGTTCTGGTGGGTCCAGTCAGGCCAGATGAAGGTGAGCATCGAAGGGCAGGAGCCGTTCATTGCAGGCAAGGGGTTCCTGGTGCAGGTGCCCTACCGCATTCCCTATTTCATAGAGACCGTAGGCGATGAGCCGGTTCTGCGCTTTGAAGTGCGCGCGGCGGGCGAAGTGCCCAGCTATCCCGCCACAGAAACACCAATTCTAGTCAAGGGCTGGAAGTTTGTGGACACTATCTATACCGGCCGCGGAAAATATGACGAGATCAACAAGCCCTATCTGGATTTCGAGAAGGTTGTCGTGAAGGGCGGTGCCAAAGGCGGCGGCTTTGTGCGCGACGACCATACCTGGGCCAATGTGATCCGTGCCCCCGGTGTGCCGACGCCGCCGCCCACGAGCTGGGGTCATTTTCACGAGAATTTCGACGAATTCTGGGTGGTGATGGAAGGCCAGCTTGAATTCCTGATCGAGGGGGAGCCGCTGATCCGCGCCGAAGTCGGCGACATCGTATTCGCCCCGGAGGAGCGCTGGCATCGCGCGCTTTCCGGCGGCACCGGCATGAGCACGCGCCTGGCCATCACACCACGCCCGCCAAGCCTTCACTATTATCAGCCCGGTGCTTCGTTGGGCGACTGATGCGCCATGCCGCAGATGCACCGCAGGAATCTGGTCAAGCTTGCCGGCGCGCTGCCCATGCCTTTAAAATGTCGGGTTAAGTCTTGGCCCCCCAGAGAATGCCCCATACGGAGCAGCCTGGGTGGCCGTGGTCCCAGTCAGTAGGAAACCGTGCTACCCTGGAATTCCTGTTAAAGAAGGAAATAACGGGCCGCCTTGATACTATATAAAACCACTTCGCTACTATTAGACAATACATTCCCTCAGTAGGCCTTTATCAATTATTGGCGCAGGCCATTGGATTAGCTGCAATACAGGCTGAGTGGCGATGACCTGCCTGGCTTTTTTGTACCAAGCCAATTTCTATCAAATCGCTAGGTGCAAAATAA
>JAPLPI010000398.1 GCA_026400305.1 Alphaproteobacteria bacterium
TGTCGATGAAGCGCTGGCGGCGTCGGCTAACAAATCCAGATAATATCACGCGTTGATGCGGTAGAATGTCTGCAGCCGGGCGCTGATTTCCGCCGGCGCGCCAGGCCTGAGCTGTCCGGTGATCGCCTCGCGCGTCAGCGTGAACATGCCATCTCTCATGGCTGCGACCGTTGCGAGCTCCATGCACAGAACGCGCGGGGTACATCCCGGTCCAGCATGATCATCATATTCCTGTGCCGTTTGTCTGCTCGTATCCTGGAAAAAGTCTCGGCAACTGCCGCGCCCTCTCCTTACAGCACCTGCATAAAGCAGCCTTTACTGTACAGGAGTACGCCCGTGACCTAGCTGCGGCGTTGTTCCGGCGTGCAACCGCCAGAATCTCTTTGAGAAGGGCGTCGGAAACGTCGCGGTGCGTAATACTGGCTTAGAGAAGCTGCCTCATGGGAAAAATCCTGACGCACGCGATTTAAAAAAAACTTGCCGTGGCGGAATTTAGAACTTGTTCCAACGTACCAAGACGCGGAACTCATCTCGCCGCACCCTTGGCATCGGACAGAAGCCCCCGCAGGCCGGGACTGAAGCTCATCGCCGAGCTGGGCGTGGCTTTGTCCTGATTGCCGAACAGGCTGCTGAACGCGCTGTGCTTAGGCTGCCAGTTCATCACACTTGCCAGTAGCATCTGGACTCGGGCGTCCTGCGCCTTCGCCACTGTGAGGCGCGCCTTGTCGAAGATGAGCGGCGGCGTACCGACATCCTGAATTCGTACCGTGCCCGCCCCGCCCGTCTGCTTCATCGCCCAGTCATAGACTTTGCGCACCGACTTGGGCGCGCCGCCCTGATGGAAGAACACGCTTTTGTTGGAAGCCGCCGCCTTGATCAAGCGGCAGGCCGCATCGGGGCCCAGGAAATGCCCCGCCTAGAGTTCGTCGCCGCAGACCTAGCGGCCAAGCAATGCGCGCATGGTGCCCTGGGTGGATTTGGCATATTCGCCCGCCATCAGGGCGGCGGCTTCCGGATTCTTGCGCAGCGCCAGGATGGACGCCTTGGCGCCCGTATCGGCATGATAGCGGCCGTCGAAATCCTTGCTGATGGCGGATGCATAATTACCAAGCCCGTGCTGGCCGCCATGTTCCTTCACGAGCCCCAGCTAGGTCTGGTCGATGAACTGGAACAGCCCGTCCGCCGATGAGGTGGACGATTGCGCTGTGGTCTTGAGGCTGGCCTCGCGCATGGCGATGCCCAACAAATAATGAAAATCTGAACCCGTCGCGGCTGCGGCGCTTTTCAGCGCGGCCAAGACGCGTTCTGCGCTCAAAGAGAAGCTAAGTGATGATGCGGCTTCTGCCTGCATGGGGCTGTTCTGCCCCCTTATGGTTAACTTTTGCTTACCGCGGCCATCAGGGGTGCGGTCCCCTCCCACGGCACCGGCTTGGAATGGCCCCACACCGGGCCCGGCCAGGCCGGATCACCCGCAAAGCGGCCGATCACATGGACATGCAGCTGCAGCACCATGTTGCCTAGGTTGCCGACATTCAGCTTCTCCACCCCCGGCAGGGTGCGGATGATAATGGACAGCTGGACGATCTCTTTCATCATCAGGGACTGGTCTTCAGGCGACAGGTCGCACATCTCAACCACCCCGGCGCGGCGCGGCACCAACAGGCCCCAGTGATAGCGGGAGTCGTTGAAGACAAAGAGCCGGCTCAGCGGCCAGTCGGTGATGGTCTGGGTCAGGCCCGCGATCACCGGATCGACAACAAATTCACTCATGCAAATCTCCCAAAAAGCGTCGAGGATCAAAGGCAGGGTCGACGGTCACCTTCCCGATTATCAGGTCCGCCATTTCACCGGCAATGGCCGGGGCGAACAGGATGCCGTTGCGGTATTGACCGCCCGCCACGAACAATCCCGCTGTAGCGGTCTCGCCCAGCAGCGGCAAGCCATCCGGGCTCTTGGGCCGCAGCCCCGCCCAATGGTCCGACAGGCTCCAGCTTTTCAGCGGCGGCATCAGTTTTTCCGCGCAGGCGCGTAGGTGATGGCGGCCGGCCTCCGTCATGCTGGTGTCGAAGCCGGCCTCCTCAACCGTTGCGCCGATCAGCAACCGTCCATGGCGCGGCACACAATAGACATGCTCACCCCACACCACGGGGCCCGGCAGGGCCGCACCCCTGGGTGGACTGAGCGCGATCACCTCGCCCTTGACCGGGACGATAGGAACCTCTTCCAGAAGGCCGCTCCATGCCCCTGCCGCAATCAGCACAGCGTCGGCTTCATGGCGGCCATAGGGGGTGAGGACGGCACTGGCCCGCCCGCCCCGCGTCTCGATCCGCACCGCCGCCTCATTGGGATTGAGCACCCCGCCCGCCTTCAGGAAGGCGATGGTCATGGCCTCGGTCAGGGCGCGATTGTCGACATGGGCTTCCCTGGGAGACCACAGCCCGCCCAGCGAACTGCCCAGCAGCGGCACCAGCGCCTTAGCCTCCGCCGAATCCACGATCCGCAGGCCCTCGGCGCGGCCCCGCATGACCTCCAGCTCGGCGGCATCGCCGGCCAGGAGCAGCGCGCCGCCCTGGTTCAGGAACACGGCGCGCCCGGTGGCTTCCTCCAGCTCAGCCGCGAAGGCCGGCCACAGGGCGCTGGCACGCAGCGCCAGGGCGCGTTCCGGCTCGGGGGAATTCTCCAGTTCGGCGGTGACGGCCAGCATGCCCGCAGCCGCCCAGCTCGCCCCGCCGCCAGGCTGCGCCCGCTCCAGAATCGTGACCGAACAGCCCGCCTGCAGCAGGCGCCAACCGATCCCAAGACCGGCCACACCAGCGCCAATTATGACAACCTTCATGTGCAATGCCATTCCTGAAAATTCACTTTCCAGACAACGGAATAGAACGGAATACTAAAGCGAACTGGGAGCTTAAAAATCGCCGCCATCGGCTTGATGACACGCGAAACATGGGATGACTTTGACAGGGTCATACGCCTCTATAACCCGTGACGGAGGGGATGTAACCGGCATGCGCGTTACGCGTATTATGAATTGTGAAAAGCGGAGACCGGATCATGGAAAAGGCACTCTTCGGCGCGGGCTGCTTCTGGGGGGTGGAGGACTTCTTCCGCCAGGTCCCCGGCGTCAGCGACGCGGTCAGCGGCTATGCCGGCGGCACCAGCGACAACCCCACCTACCGCCAGGTCTGTGGCGGCAACACCTACCATGCCGAGGTGGTGGGGGTGACTTTCAACCCCGCCAAAGTGTCCTACGCCACCCTCGTCCAGTTGTTCTTCCGGATGCACAACCCCACGCAGAAGGACCGCCAGGGGCCGGACTTCGGCACCCAATACCGCTCGGTGATCTTTACCCACGGCCCAGAGCAGGCTCGGGTGGCAGCGGAGGAGCGGGACAAGGTCGCGGCCTCCGGCAAGTGGAGCAAGCTGATCGTCACCCAGATCGAGCCCGCGCCCTCCTTCTGGAAGGCCGAGGAAAGCCACCAGCGCTATTTCCAGAAGCATGGCGGCCATTGCCATGTGTCGTTTTCCGAACTGCAAGAAGAGGACGCACGCTAGGCGGCTATCGCCCGCGCCGCCATAACCCGGCGCAAACTGAGCACCAGCAAGACCGAGATGACCAGCCCAACCGCCAGCGCCAGCATGCCGGCGGGATAGCCGCCGGTCGACTGCTTGAGCTGGCCGATCAGGTTTGGCCCGATAAACCCGCCCAGCCCGGTGGACAGCAGGTTCACCGCCGCGATGGAGGCTGGCGCCGCCCGGCCCGCAAAAAAGGATGACGCCAGCGTATAAAAGGGCCCGTAATGGCCGATGATCCCCAACACGACGACGTATAGCCCGGCAATCTCGACATATGGATTGGTCGCCATCGCCGCGATCACAAATCCGCAGACCGCGATGGCCAGCGATATCGCGACATACCAGGGCCGTTCGCCCCGCCGGTCGCTGGAGCGGCCCACCAGGATCATGACGGCGATCCCCAGCATCCAGGGCACTGCGATGATGAACCCCGTAGCCAGGTTGGAATAGCCCAACGACTTGATGATCAGCGGCATCCACAACTGGGTGCCGAAGATGGCGGAGTTGATGCCGGTCCCCACAAGGCCCAGCAGCAGTACACGAAGATCGAAAATCCCCGGCCACACGCTGGTGTGGCTTGCCGGGCGCTCTTGCGCCAGCCGCGCGGTGATGGTGTCCCTCTCGGCCTGTGACAGGAAGCTGGCCTGGGCCGGACCGTTGGGCAGGAATTTCAGTACCACCAGCGCCAGCGCGCAAGCCGGCAATCCTTCGATCAGGAACAGCCATTGCCAGCCGCGCAAACCGCCCAGGCTGTCCAGTTGCAGCAGCAGTCCCGACAGCGGTCCGCCAAAGGTCGAAGACAACGGAATGGCGGTCATGAAGATGGCGGTGAAGCGGGCGCGGTATTCGCGTGGAAACCAGAACGTCAGGTACAGGATGATGCCGGGGAAAAATCCGGCCTCCGCGACACCCAACAGGAAGCGCGCGGCGTAAAAACCGTAAGGCTCGGTGACCAGAGACGTCGCAGCCGATACCGCGCCCCAGAACGCCATGACCATACAAATGGCGCGCCGGTGCCCAATCCATTCCACGAAAAGGGTGGCGGGAATTTGAAAGATCGCATAGCTGATGAAAAAGATGCTGGCAGCCGCGCCATAGACCGATGGCGAAAAGCCCAGATCCTTATTCATGGTCAGGGCCGCGAAGCCGACATTCACCCGGTCCAGGTAATTTACGAAATAGAGCAGCATCAGGAACGGGATCAGCCGCACCGCGCATTTGGTGAAAACCTGGTTTTGCTGCTCGCTGATCATGCCGCCCTCTGATCGACCTTAACACGAGCCCGCCGCCCACAAAGGAGAAACGGCTATTTTCCCGTAGCGCTCTTGACCTGGAACGCCACCGCCACCGCGGTGCCGTCCGACAGGTTGATCAGCACCGGGACCTTGGTGCCGATCTTCAACTTGGCGCCTTCGCACATCAGGTGATAACCACCGGGCGCGAACGAGACCTGCCCACCCGCCGGCACTTTCACCGTCTCCATCATGTCCATACCGCTCATGCCGCCCTTATTGTACGATTGGTGGATCATCAGCATGCCGCAGGCATCCGAACGCGCGCCGGTGATCGAGACGTCCCGGGGGCTGTTGTTCTGGTCGGTGAAATAGCCGCCGGCCGGCAGCTTGCCCGGCAGGCTGCGGAACCAGGCGCCGGAGATCTCAAATGGCCCGGCCTGCGCCGAGACCATCGAGAGCAACAGGATCACAAGACTAAGCCGCTTCACGTTCCGCTCTTTCTTCATTGAGGCGCATGGTCACCAGCACCACGATCATGGCCGCGAAACTGGTCAGGGTGCCGGGCAGCCAGATGATCAAGCCGCCATAATGTTGGTCATTCAGCGCCGTCATGTCCAGCACCCGGCCGCAGATTATATAGACCGGATAGATGTCACGCTCGGTCAGGGACAGGATGGCACCCAGCACCATCTGGGGCAGCTCGATCACCAGGATCAGGGCGGCGCGCATCAGGTGGGACAGGCGCGCCGGCGGCTTGGCGTGACTGTCCAGGATCAGGGACCAGAACATCACGCCATTGATCGACATAGTCCAGTTCATCAGTTCATACAGGTTGGCATCCAGCATGACGCGGGTATGAATTCCGGGGATCAGCCAGAAATAAAGCAGCCCGATAAACAGGAAGGGCGCCATCACTGGGTTCTGCA
>JAPLPI010000168.1 GCA_026400305.1 Alphaproteobacteria bacterium
TTCTATTGCTGCCGCGCCGTGGCGCCGAGGATGGTGGAAGCTGGCTATGGCCGCATCGTCATCATCTCGTCGGTCGCAGGCAAAGAAGGCAACCCGAACGCCAGCTCCTATTCCGCGTCCAAGGCGGCGGTGCTGGGCTTCACCAAGTCGCTGGGCAAAGAGCTGGCCACCAAGGGTGTTATAGTCAACGCGGTGACCCCGGCGACCTTCGAAAGCCCGATCCTGAATAACGTGCCCCAGAGCCACATCGACTACATGCGCTCCAAGATTCCCATGGAGCGCTTCGGCACGACTGCCGAAAACGCCGCCGCAGTGTGCTTCCTGGCGAGCGAGGAATGTTCCTTCACCACCGCCAGCACACTGGACACCTCCGGCGGGCGGACAACCTACTAATGATCCAGGCGGCCCTGAGCGGCGGCGTCACGGCCCTGTTGCTGCTGGCGATTCCGGTGCATGGCGCCGCCAAGAACCCCGTTAAGCCGAAGCTGGTCCTGTCCGCCTTTCAGCAGGAAGAGGCGTTGAGCCCGGCCGAACTGATCAAGCGCTGGCATCCCATCACGACCAAGGCGTCCAAGCGCTTTGGTGTTCCCCTGATCTGGATCAACGCGGTGATGCGGCTGGAATCGGGCGGCCGTACCATGCTGTCGGAAAACCAGAAGATGATTTCCGACAAGGGCGCGCTGGGCCTGATGCAGGTTCTGCCAGGAACCTACGCGGAAATGCGCGCGCAATACGGCCTGGGCGCCGACGTGTTCGATCCGAAGAACAATATTCATGCCGGAACGGCGTACCTGAAATGGCTGCGCGGCAAATACGGCTTTCCCGCCATGTTCGCCGCCTACAATGCCGGTCCGGGATCGGTGGAAGCGGTAATGGGCCACACCAAAGTGTTGCCGGCCGAAACGCGCCTTTATATGGCGGACATCAACAAAATATTGGACGGCGGCGCCGACGGCATGCTCATCAATTCCGCCAGGCTGACGCGGCCCGATGGCACCATGGTGCTGATCGATCCCATTGCGGTCAATTCCATCCGCGCCGTCGCGCCGAGCGAATACGCAGAAGGCGTGCAGACGGTAATCGTCGCCGGGCGCTTGCGCCAAGGCGTGAAGGAAGGCCTGCAAACCGTGGCCGAAGCCATCCGCATCCGCGGAGGGACTATTTAATTTCCAGGTGGGTCTACGGCTTGCGAGAGGCCATATAGGCGGCGACGTTCAGAACGTCGGCATCGGACAGCTTGTTCACCACATCCTTCATCTTGCCCAGCGCCGCCCCCTTGCGATAACCGGCCTTCATGTCGGCCAGCTGGCGGATCAGGTAATAGGCGCCGCGTCCGGCCAGGCGCGGGGCATCGTCATGACCGCGATAATCCTCGCCATGGCACGACGCACAGGTGCGCATCTGGCCGTGGTTGCCCGTCGCCACGATACGGCCCTTGGCCAGCGAACCCATCGGCACATAATCGACAAAGCCAGCATGCTGATTACGCAGCTCAACCTGCTCGTTTTCGGCCACCTCATAAATCATGTCCGGCGGCACCGGCACGGTCTCGACGCCGTTGTCGAAGAAGCGGGCGCCACCGCCGCCGACATGATTGGCGGGCGCACGGCTGGTTTCCACCACCCGGATCCATTTCTGCTGGCTGCGGGGAATGGCGGCGAAATACTTCGCGGCTTCGCGCAAATCTTTTTCGCTGATGGAATAGGCCATTTCAGCCATGGCGGGGACGCGGATATTCTCGCGGTCGCCATTCTTGAAGGCATGCATCTGCTCGATGATGTACTGCACCGACAGGCCGGAAACGCTGGCCGACTCGGGATGGCCGTTGCCGTTCGGCAGATGGCACAGCATGCAGGCGGGGACATGGGGCTTTTGGCCGTGCGCGACGATGTCAGGCATCGGCGCATGTTCCTTGGGAAACCAGTCGGGCGGACCAAAACCGTTGTTGATCTGGCGCATGGTCAGCGTCATGGACGGATCGGCGCCTTCGGCGGTGTGCAGCGAATCCGGTGGCAGGGGTTTGAAATCCGGCGGCTGCATGGGGTAGGCCCATTCGAAGCCGGCCACAGGCTTGGGCATCTTGAGCATGATGTCCTTGGCCACCGGCGTATCGGTGGCAGGAGCTTGTGCGCGCGCAGTGAACACAATCATCGGCGCCAACGCCAACGCCGTCAGAATCAATTTCTTCATGGGTTCCCCGCCCTGCTTTGTGGGTCAGACCATAGGTCTAGGAACGCAGTCGCCGCAAGATAGGGCGCTCGATCGCCCAATAGATTGCCACGCCTGCCACCGCAGCCAGCGGCATCATTGCGGCAACGGACAGAATGGCCAGCCAGAAGCTTCAACACTGCGCCGCCGGTCAGGAGGATTATTGATGCAATTGGCCTGACCTGACGGATATTTTGTACCAGCGGAATATAGAGACTATTGCATGGCCAACTGGTATTTTGGGGAGCATAAGCCTCAGTGGCCTCAAATTTCATCTTGGGGGTAGTCTTGGGGGGCTATATGCCCCGAATGAAGCGATTGAGATCAGTCAGATGACTGGTGAGGCCCTGTAACCGACTGGCCACCATCTTCAGCAAGTCATAGGCCATGTCTTTGTTGGAACGCAAAAAGGTATCGCCGTCTTCGATTACATGAACGAGACAAGACTGGTGGGCTTGCACAGTAGCGGTGTGGGGACTGTCGAGCAGGATCGACATCTCGCCAAATACCGCGCCCTGCTCACTGACGGTGTTGACCAGAAAACCACCGACGAGGATGTCAACTTTGCCGTCGACCAGAATGCAAAGTTTGCGTGATTGTGTGCCTTCGGTAAATAAGACGGTCCCCGGTTCGACTGTCCGAACAGGAATATCCTGACAATACTTCAAAATCGAGGACATGGTCACCTTCACCCAAAAAATCAGCGGTAGAATTTATTTATAGCTCGCGGTCAACTTCAACCTGTGCAGCCCATTTTTCGGCGTCTGCCTTGAGCCTAAAGCTGTGGGAAATGGGCGGACCGCCCTTGCGACGAACCCTAGCTTGCCAGCGATCCCCGCGCTTAGAAATAGTCGCCATCTGATGCCTGTGTCCCCGATTTGGATACAAGCGTCGATTTACAAAACTATCGTTGCGTTAGGCCTCTGATAAATATTTGATTTCACTGCGAAAAGTGGTGGTGGGGGCAGTCAGACTGTAACTTTTCTCCGCCAAATGCCGCCCCAAAGTCCACTTTTAGAGCCATTCCAAGCAATGGCCGCTGACTGCAATCCCCAAGGTCCGGCCTAAGATTGAAAATGCCG
>JAPLPI010000405.1 GCA_026400305.1 Alphaproteobacteria bacterium
CTACTCCCACATGCGCCTCCTGCCATACCCATTCTGATCCCATCGGCCTGTCTCTGGAAGGTTTCAACGCCATCGGCGGCAAGCGCTTGAGCATGCTCGAGGATGGTAAGCCAGTAGATCTGTCCGCGACCATGCAGGGCAAGAAGTTCGTAGGCGGGGACGGGCTTGGCCAGTATCTGCGGGACAATCCAAAATTCCCCGCCTGCGTCGCGCGCAAGCTCTATGCCTATGGCCAGGGCCTGGACGCTGAAGAAGTCGAGCCTTCGGCTTTCAAGGTTGCTTACAAGAATTTCGTTGACTCAGGTTATCGCCTGCGCGTCCTTATAAAAAGCTTAGTGTTGAGCTCGGAATTTTACAGAGCAGCTGCACCCGGAACATCTAGTGGCCTAACCAAACAGGCATCGAACTAGGAGTTATGACATGAAGATCCAGCGCAGAACCCTTCTCCGTGGCATGTTCCAAGGCTCGACCGCCATGATGGCTGTGCCCTTCCTGGATTGCTTCCTGGACAGCAAGGGCCAGGCCCTGGCCGCAACGGGGCAGCGAATCCCAACCCGCTTCAGCACATTTTTTTATGGCCTGGGCCTGACCACCTCGCTTTGGGTGCCCAAGAAGACAGGCCTAGATTACGACACCACGGTCCAGTTGAAGCCGCTGGAAGCATTTAAGAAGAAGATGAACGTGTTCAGTGGCATGCGCGTTATGGTTGATGATAATCCCAACTTTCAGCACTGGTCTGGTAACGCCGCCATTGTGACCGGAATCGCGCCCACCAAGGCCTCGCAGTTCGATGCCAAGACACTCGACCAGACCATTGCCGACGTGATCGGCCGCGGCACCCGCTACAAGACCGTGCAGGCGGCGGCGTCCGGCGATCCTAAGCATTGTTATTCCAGCTTGGGTGGTGCCAACACACTGCCGGCCGAACCGTCGCCGCTGTCGCTCTATACCCGCCTGTTTGGGCCTGGTTTCCAAGATCCGTCCAGTAGCGACTGGAAGCCCGATCCGCAGGTGATGCTGCAACAGAGCGTCCTGTCCGCCGTTTCCGAGGAACGCCATGATTTTATGCGGAACCTTGGCGCAAGCGACAAGGCGCGAATGAACCAGTATTTCACCTCGGTTCGTGAAGCTGAGGCCCAGATGGCCGCCGAGCTGAAGCGTCCAGACGTCATAGCAAATGTCACCATCCCCAATAATCCTGGCGAGATGCCTGTGAACTATGCGCTGCCAAATGTGCGCAACGTAACACCGCTGATGGCCAAGCTGGGTGCGCTTGCGATGGCAACCGATCAGACCCGGGTATTCAATCTCGCTATCTCCGAGCCGGGCTCAAACATATTCGTGCCGGGTGATCCCTTAGGTTATCACATCACGACACACATGGAAGCGATCGATACAACCCTTGGCTATCAGCCCAATGTTGCCAAATATAATATTTATAGTATGGAAATATTAGCCAGCGTTCTGAGGGAAATAGATTCTATTCCGGAAGGCGATGGCACCCTTCTCGATCACAGCCTATTGATGGCCTACAGCGATCAGAGCTTTGCCAAGATCCATGCAGTAGACGGTATCCCAATTATGCTGGCGGGAAATGCCAGCGGCCGCATGAAGACTGGCTATCACATCGCCGGTGGTGGAAACCCGGTTAGCCGCGTCGGCTTGACGGTCCAGAAGGCGATGGGAATTTCCACCGACGGCTGGGGTAAGGGATCGATGGAAACCAAGGCGCCTTACACCGAACTGCTGGCTTAATTTTTCGCGCGCACGATTACAGGAGACGAAGATGTTCCTGAAAAATTGCCTCCTGGGCTCTACCTTCGCCGCGGCGGTTATCGCAATTCTGGCGCCGCAGCTGGTCGCCGCAGCACCCTGGACGCATGGATTTGTCGTGCGCGAATACGGTTTTGCCTTTCGCTACGGCGGCCGGGAGGGCCGGCCGGAGACAGCGCCAGGGGCCGATTGTGCCCGCGGCAGTTCGGTTCACTTCGATGACGAGAACGAAATGCGCAAGGCGCTCTCGCGCCAGCCTTGGCGCAGTAAGCAGGAAATCGACTACATAGTTTCGCCGCCAGGAATGGAGCAGGCCCGCCTTCCCACCTACGTCCGCTTCTATGTCTGGGGCCGCGCGGTGTCCTATCGCGGCTGGCGCAAGGGCATCGAGACCTACATCAATCCCTTTGCTGCGCAAGATCCCGGCCAACCCCAGGTAGTGAGCAAGATTTCCGACGGCTTCAATCTGGACGGTAATCACAAGACCGGTGGTTTCATCAACCCCGAAGGCGAGCGCGGCGTCGACAATGCGCTGTACCGCGCATGGGGCTGCGATGCGCCATTTCGCAATCCCGCGTCTGGCACTCTAGATCTGCGTGAAAACACCCAGATGCAGGAAGGTCTTTACACCGTCGTGATCCGAATTTCCGGTAACAAGGATCCGCTGAACGATGATCATGCGGTTGTAGAGATCGGTTATTCGCCCGACAAGATAGTGCGTGACGCCCGCGCCAATGTCGCGGCCGACTATTCCTACCGCCTCGTCAAGAGCGAGCAGTACACCAAGCTTAAGGCCAAGATCGTCAATGGTTTGGTGGAAACCGAACAGGTCGACCGTCTGCACACTCCGCGCATCGGCTGGTTCCCAGACCAGATGGGCGATGCCGACTTCCACAAGGGCAAGATTCGCCTTGCGATCGACGCAGACGGCCGCAACGTCTCTGGCTTTGTCGGCGGTTATCGGAACTGGCTCGACCTTCTATCGGAAAACACATTCGCCCAGACTGGCGCGGAGCAGGGTATCCGTGACCATGAAGACGCGGTGGGCCTCTATTACGCCCTCAAGCGCAATGCCGATGGAGTGCCCAATCCCAAGACGGGCAAGAATACCGCTATCTCGATGGCCTATCGTATCAAGGCAGTGCCGGCCCATGTGGTCGATCCAGTAAAGCCTGTGGAAGTGCGGCGCCTGGAAGCCGACGAAAAGCGCCGTAAGGGCTTTGAGATGGTGAAGGCCGCCATGGTCAAGGCTGTTTCCACCCGAATCGTTCAGGACGTGCCGCTAGGCACCGGTGAAGGCCAGTTCCCGGCGATGGAAAAAACTATCGTGGATTTGCCTAGCAAGGACTTTTTTCTCAAAACATTCGATGCCCCTGGTCGGCTTGATGAAAAGGGCAATGTGGTTGAACCGCTTTTGGATGTGTAGCTTCGCGCCTGAATGCGAATCCGCGATATTGCTATTCAATTGGGCAGTTCCGGCTTCCTCAGCTGGGG
>JAPLPI010000350.1 GCA_026400305.1 Alphaproteobacteria bacterium
GGCGCACCAATTTTTTCACAGGATAAGGCGCGCATTCCACTGGCCTTGATCCGGAAGCCCGGGGCACACTGCGACAGGGTCAGGGATAAAAATGCCAAAAAGACTTCCCAAGAAAGACGTGGTCATCATGGGCCTGGGCTGGACCGGGTCCATCCTGGCCCAGGAACTGACGCATGCCGGGCTGAATGTCGTCGCGATCGAGCGCGGCCCTTGGCGCGACACCGCCACCGATTTCAACATCGGCTACATGCCCGACGAACTGCGCTATGCGGTGCGGCGCGAGTTGTTCCTGCAGCCCAGGCAGGAAGCCATGACCATGCGCAACAGCCTGGACCAGACCGCGCTACCTATGCGCGATTATGGCTCCTTCCTGCCGGGCAATGGCGTGGGCGGCGCCGGCGTGCACTGGAACGGCTTTTCCTGGCGCTATTATCCATCCGACTTTGAATGCAAGAGCCACCTGACCAAGCGCTATGGCGCCAAGAAGATCGCCGGCCTGCAACTGCAGGACTGGGGCGTCACCTATGACGAGGTCGAGCATTGCTATGACCGCTTTGAATATCTGTGCGGCGTGTCGGGCAAGGCCGGGGTGATCAAGGGCACGGTGCAGCCCGGCGGCAATCAGTTTGAAGGCACGCGCTCCAGAGAATATCCCAACCCGCCGCTGAAGATGCCCTATTCCTCGACCCTGTTCGGCGAGGCGGCGCGCGAAATGGGGCTTCACCCCTTCCCCGCCCCGTCGGCCAACCTGTCGCGCGCCTATATCAACCCGCTGGGCATCGCGATGGGCGAATGCACCTATTGCGGCTTCTGCGAGCGTTTCGGCTGCGGCAACTATTCCAAGGCCAGCCCCCAGACCACCATCCTTCCGGTGCTGATGAAAAATCCGAACTTCGAAGTGCGTACCGAATGCGAAGCCCTGAAGATCAACCTGCGCCCCGACGGCAAGACCGCTAAAAGCATCACCTATGTCGACAAGGCGGGCACCGAATTCGAACAGCCGGGCGACATCATAATTCTGTGCGGCTATGGGTTGATGAATGTGCGAATGATGTTCCTGTCGAACATCGGCAAGCCCTATGACCCCGAAACGGGCGAAGGCGTGGTGGGGCGTAATTACTGCTACCAGACCGGCGGCGGCGGCGCCTCGATGATTTTCGACGACAAGCGTTTCAATCCCTTTGTCGGCGCGGGTGCGCTATCCATGCAGGCGCATGATTTCAACGGCGATGCCTTTGACCATTCCAACCTGGATTTCGTGGGCGGCGCCACAATCGGTTCGGGCGAAAGCAACGGGCGGCCGATCAATTCTCGTCCCACCCCGCCCGGCACCCCGCGCTGGGGCGCCAAATGGAAAGACGCCACCGCTAAAACCTATGGCCGGGTAATGGGCATCGGCGGCTCCGGCTCCAGCTATGCCGTCCGCGAGAATTACCTGGACCTGGATCCCACTTATACCGACAGCTATGGCCGACCGCTGCTACGTATCACCTTCGATTTCCCAGACAATGATTTGCGCATGCAGAATTATGTCAGCAAGCAGGTGGAGAAGATCGCCCGTTCGCTAAATCCCAAAATCCTGACGGTGGGCAAGGTGCGCAGCGGCTGGAATGCGGTGCCCTATCAAACCACACACAATACCGGCGGCGCGGTGATGGGTTCAGATCCCAAGATCAGTGCGCTGAACAAGTACATGCAGAGCTGGGATGTTTCGAACCTGTTCGTTGTGGGCGCATCCGCCTTCCCGCAGAATGCGGCGATGAATCCCTCCGGCACAGTGGGCGCGCTGGCCTTCTGGGCCGCCGAAGCGATCCGCGACCGCTATATCAAGGCGCCTGGTCCGCTGAACTGATCTCCATCAATTCTATGGCCTCATGGCTGGGGCCCTGGATCATCACCGCGAGGGTGCTGCCGATGCGGTAGAGTGGTTTCAGGAAGACCACGCCCTCACCTTTCAGCTTGGCAATCCAGGCGCCCAGATCAGCAACACCCAGGCTGACATGATCAATCAGGTGACCGGTGGTGGGCGCCAGCGGCTTTTCGGTCTGGTTCATGTACCAGTTCATCGCCACGTCATCGAAGCTGACGCCGCCGGTGGGCGAACGATAGGTACCCTTCTTGTCCAGCGACGGCCAGGAAGGTTCGGCGCCGCGCGCAACCTTGCAACTGTCTTCGCTGATGGGTCCTGAGCCGCGCCGCGGCGTCGCCAGAAGATGGGTCATGTACCAGAGCTGGGCGCAGATAGGCTCGTCCTGCCACATATGCACATGGTCAAAGCGTTCCGGTGCATTGCCGGTGAACTCGATGATGGCGCGATCGGGACCGGCGATATAGCCGTTGCCACCGATGCGGCGCGACTCCAGCTTCTGCGCCGCGGCCTCTTCCAGCTGGGCACGGGTGCGCCCCGGCACGCCGGGCGGATAGGGATAGGTATCGCTGCTGATGCCGACAAAATTGCCGGCCTCACCGGTATAGAAAGGCACCAGCAAATTTCGGGCGCGGAATGTTTCCAGCGAGACGCGCGAATCGGCGGCGCTCCAGCCGAAATGCCAATAGGCTGTCGCCTCGGGATCGGCGGGCGGAGCAACCCGCACCTTCTGGAACACGACCATCACATGGCTGGGCGACAGCAAAGCCGGCTGGCCTTCCCAGTTTGTGCGGGACGTGGTGGGAAACTGCTTCCCATAAAAGGCGATCGCCGCTTCGGGATCAGTGGAATTCAGCGCCAGGTGGTGGAAATGCGGCGGCACCAGCGCCCGCTGGCCGGCGGCCGGCCACGCCAGCAAAACCAGGGCAGCCGCTGCGAGAAATACTGCTTTCATCATCCCCTGTCCGGCCCTGTCCGGGGGTACCGCCGAGCCCTTTTTTGGAGTAAACAGGATCACGGCAAGATGGCATAGCGACGGGCAACAGTCCCACTCAAATCGCGGCGGGAGACGTCATGGTCCTGAAACAGCGTCTGATGGTTTGCGCAGGCTTGGCGGGCCTTATGGCCGGCATCGCGATGCCAGCCACCGCGGCGCCCTGGACGCGCGGCTTTGTGGTCGGCGCCTACGAATATGCCTTCCGCTATGGCGGCCGCTCCGACTACAGCCGCGGCGCCGAAGTCGAGCCGGGCGTGGATTGCCCGCATGGCAGCACCGTCTTCATGGCCAGTCCCGAACAGACCCGCGCCGCCATCGCGCGCCAGAAATGGCGCTCGCAGCAGGAGATCGACTGGGTCACCGCCCCGCCCGGCGTGGACAAGGTCAAGACACCCGGGCTCACTCGCCGCCACATCTGGGCGCGGGCCATGTCCTATCGCGGCTACAAGCGCGGTATCGAAACCTATGTGAATCCCTGGGCCACCGACGATCCGGGACTGCCGCAAGTGACCAGCCGCATCGGCGATGGGTTGAACCTGGACGGCAAGATCAAGGCGGGTGACTTCATCAGTCCCGACGGCGAAAAAGGCGTCAACAACAACCTGTATCGCGCCTGGGGCTGCGACGCGCCCTGGCGGGGCGGCGGCAATGCCACCCTGGACCTGCGCGCCAACGACAAGATGCAGGAAGGCCTCTACACCATGGTGGTGCGGGTGTCCGGCAATCAGGACCCCCGCAACGACAGCGACGCGGTGCTGGAGATCGGTTTTTCGCCCGACACCATCGTCAAGGATGCGCGCGGCGGCGTCGCCGCCGATTATTCCTATCGCATCATGCAATCGGCGCAGTACACTAGGCTGAAAGCGAAAATCCGCAACGGCGTGGTGGAAACCGAGCAGGTCGAACACCTGCACGCTCCGCGCATCGCATGGTTCTATGACCAGACCGGCGATGCCAATTTCAGCAATGGCAAGATCAGGCTGAACATGTCGGCCGACGGGCTCTCGGCAACGGGCCTGATCGCCGGTTACCGCAACTGGCGCGATCTCTATGCCGAAAACACGTTCGCCCAGGATGGCGGCCAGCAAGGCACCCGCGAGCATGAAGACGCCGTGGCGCTGTATTACGCCCTGCGCCGCAATGCCGACGGGATGCTCAATCCCAAAACCGGCCGCTATGACGGCATCTCGTCCGCCTATCGCATCCGGCTGTCATCGGCATATGTGGTGGATCCGGACAGGTCGATGGATATTCCGCTGCTGGCGCAGGAAGAAGCGCGCAAGGCCGCCTTCGAAGGCATCAAGCAGGCGGTGATCCGCGGCGCCGACAGCCGCGTGCCGCAGGATGTGCCACCCGGCACCACCGAAGCGTCCTATCCAGCGCTGGAACATGAGATGGATGGTCTTCCCAGCCGGGAATACTTCATCCAGACACTCGACCGGCCGCATTACGCACCTAGGCCCAAGGTACAAAAGCCCGGCGGCCAGGTGCGCAATGGCGCGCCAGTGATTGTTGCGCAAGACCCATAATAAAATAGTCAACTAAGGAGAGGCACATGTCGACGCGTCGCAGAAACTTTCTGGGCGGAGCGGTCGGCCTGCCTGCATTCCTGACCGCACTGGTGGGCGGATCAGCCGCAGCGGCAGTGCCAAAGCGCGATCTGCTGGCCGAGCTCAAGGTTCGGCCTTTCATCAACGCCGCCGGCACCTACACCACCCATTCCGGTTCCCTGATGCGCCCGGAGGTGATGGAGACAATCAACTACGCCTCCCAATATTTTGTCGAGGTGGACGAGCTGCATGACGCGGTGGGCAAGCGCATCGCCGAACTGGTGGGCTCGCCGGCCGCCATGGTGACGGCCGGCGCCGCCTCCGCCCTTACCCTTGGCACCGCAGGCGTGCTGACCGGCACCGACCGCCAGAAGGTGAACCAGATCCCCGACCTGACGGGCATGAAGAACGAAGTCATCGTTCAGAAGAGCCACCGCTTCCCGTATGACCACGCCATCCGCAACACCGGGGTAAGATGGTGGAAGTGACGACGCGCGCCGAACTGGAACGCGCCGTCAACGAAAAGACCGCCATGCTGGGCTTCGACCTGGTGTGCTTCTCAGGCGGCAAGGCGCTGATGGCGCCGCAATCCTCGGGCATGCTTCTGGGCCGCGCCGACCTGATCGCCGGCGCCCGCGCCAACAACAGCCCGACCTCGGCCACCATCGGGCGCGGCATGAAGGTCAACAAGGAAGAGATGCTGGGCATCCTGGTCGCCCTGGAATCCTTCCTGAGCCGCGATCACGAAAAAGAATGGCAGGCGTGGGAACGGCGCGCCAACGTGATCATCGCCGCCGCCAACTCCGTGCCGGGGGTGAAGGCGGAGATGTACCTGCCGGAAATATTCAACCGCTGGCCTCATATCCGGGTGAGCTGGGACGAGGCCAAAAGCGGCATCGCCAGGGCCGATGTCGTGCGCAAATTGCGGGCGGGAGAACCTTCGATCTTCATCCTGTCAAACGATCACGGGCTGGATCTGGGCGCCATCACCCTGCAGCCGGGCGAGGAACGCATCGTGGCGCGGCGGCTGAAGCAGGAATTGCAGGCAGTTTAGAAAGCCTCGCCATTCCCCTATGCTGCCGGGATTCCCGCCGGCTGAGGGCCCATCATGTCCAGAGTTCTGAACTCCGTCGTGGAGGCGATCGGCAATACGCCGCTGGTCCGGCTGGACCGGCTGACGCGGAAGGCCGGCGTGACGGGTACCATCCTGGCCAAGCTGGAATATCTCAATCCCGGCTTCTCCAAGAAAGACCGCGCCGCCCAGGGCATCATTGCCGAAGCTGAACGCGCCGGCATGCTCAAGCCCGGACAGACGGTGATTGAGTTGACGTCCGGCAACACCGGCACGGGCCTTGCCATCATCTGCGCCGTACGGGGCTACCCCTTCGTGGCGGTGATGTCGAAAGGCAACTCACCCGAACGGGCAAGGATGATAAAGGCGCTCGGCGGCGAGGTCTTGCTGGTGGACCAGTTGCCGGATTCGCGGGTAGGCGAAGTTTCCGGCGGCGACCTGGAACTGGTCGAACTGGCGGCGGCCGAACTGACGCGCGAGCGCGACGCCTTCCGCGCCGACCAGTTTCAGCGCGACGGCAACTGGCTGTCGCACTATCATGGCACCGGACCGGAGATATGGGATGCCACTGGCGGCACGCTGGACGTCTTCGTGGATTTCATCGGCACCGGCGGCACCTATGCCGGCGTTACCAGGGCGCTGAAAGAGCGCAACCCCGCCATCCGCTGTTATGTGGTGGAGCCGCAAGGTGCCGCCGCCGCCGCCGGTGAAAAAGTCACCAATCCGAACCATCCGATCCAGGGCGGCGGCTATGCGATTGCCGATCTCGCTTTTCTAAAAGACGTGCCGGTAGACGGCTATCTGCACGTGTCGGGCAGCGAAGCGCGGAACGCAACACGCCTGCTGGCGCGGAGCGAAGGCATTTTCGGCGGCTTTTCCTCCGGCGCCAA
>JAPLPI010000346.1 GCA_026400305.1 Alphaproteobacteria bacterium
GGATCATGGCCCAGCGGCAACGGTACTTCCAGACTGGCGACGCAATCCCTAGGCATCGCCGCCAGCAGGTCCTCCAGCGCCAGCGCGCCTTCGCCCGGCGGCAAGCGGCGGGTGCGCGCTTCCGCGATCCACGCCTCGCGGCCCACCGGCGCGGCGGCGGGCGCATCGCACAGCTGCACATAGTCCAGGACGGACAGGGCAGCGCGGATGCCGCCCGCATCATCACCCGCCCGCGCCCAGTGCAATGCGTCCACCAGCACGCGCAGATTGGGTTGCGAAGCTATGGCCACCGCCGCCTGCGCGGCCTTCAGCGATTTGACGCCGGAGAACACCATATATTCCAGGTCCAATGTCAGGCCGAACGGCGTGGCGCGTTGCGCCAGTTCGGCCAGCAGAGCGGATGCGCGCGCATGATCGCCAGTGTCGCAAACCAGCTTCATCCGCTGTGTGCCCAGATGGGCCGCCGCTTCCATCAGGGGCAGATAGTCCTGTGGGTTGGTATTGTCCTTGAGCCGGATGATCTCTACGTCCCACACCTTCTGGCCCGTATCGCGCAACAGCGGCGCCAGGTCTTTGGCAAGCCGCTTCAAGTCGCTGCTGCTGTAGACGGGATCGGTTGGGGTGGCGGGCGCCAACCGCAGATCCACCATGTCGTAGCCCGCCTTGGCGGCGATACGGATCAAATCCGCAGGCGGGGTGTCGATCAGGCTGAGATGGGCGATGGAAAACAGGCGGCTCATGCGCCGGCGGGCTTCTCGTACCAGATCTCGAATTTCTTATTGGTGATGAACAGCACGGTGACGTCTTCGGTCTGCGTCGCGCCATGCTCCATCCGCATGCCTTGCGGAAACCACACGAAATTGCCCGGCGCGAAGTTGCCCTTGTGGGTGACCAGGGTGCCTTCCAGCACGAACATGCCATGGGCGCAGGGATGGGTGTGCCAGGCGTTCATGAAGCCGGCTGGATATTTCACCATCCGCACTGTCACGCCGGTGTCTGAATCTTCCAGGAAGGCCTTGGCAAACAGCGCCTTGCCCAGCTGGGGCACGAAACGCTCCTCCCACGGCATGGTGGTGGTATCGAAGACCTGCAGTTCGTGGTCGGACATGGTGCGCTCCTGAGAAGGAAAGTGCCGCCGGTCAGGCTTTGGCCCACTTGCCGGTCTTGATGTCGAATTTCACTTTTCCGGTCGTCCGCATCCGCATCAACAGGTCCTGTAGGGCATCGGTGCTCTTGTTGCTGGGATCGACCCGCTGCTGCAGCGCATAGAGCGCCATGGGCTTGTGTAGCGCGGCCAGGACTTCCGCTTCATTGGTCATGGTCTGCTGCTTTCAAATGGCACTGGAGCGGGTGATGGGAATCGAACCCACGTATGCAGCTTGGGAAGCTGCCGTTCTACCATTGAACTACACCCGCATCCGGACGGCGGTTATATAGTGTCGTTGACGGTCTTGGGAAGCAGTCCGGATAGCTGATTTTGCCCGTCCGAACCGTCTAGACTATGCTTGTTGTCGGCTCTTGGCCGCCGTACCGTCATAAAAATATCCTGGGAGGCTTTCATGAAATCATCGGTCTTGGCGGCATTAGCTTTTGCGCTGTTGGCCGCGCCGGCGCTGGCGCAGGACGCCTCCAAGACGCCGCCCACCAACTGGTGGTCCCAGGCAGCCGGCGAGAGCGGTCCCCAGCGCACCGTGTGGGCGGCGCAGAAGGACCCCGAAACGTCCTATGGCAAGATCAACCGGCCGATCTGGCACATCGCCGACGTGCTGAAGATGCACAAGGGGCAGGCCCGCTGGGAGCAGAAGGTGCTGCTGAACCGCGATTTCGACGGCCGCTATGTCCAGATGGCGCCGGGCGACAAGAGCAAGTGCATCTTCTACGCCGACGACCGCGCCTGGGGCTGGGTCTATAGCGGCCAGCTGAAAGTCACCATCGACGGGCAGGAGTCCAAGGTGTTGCCCAAGGGCTGGGTGTTCAATGTCGCGCCGCGCCTGTCCTATTGCCTGGAAACGGTGGGCAGCGAACCGGTGGTGTTCTATCGCACCACCCCGGCCAACCAGGCGCCGTCCTATCCGGAAAGTGAAACGCCCACGCCCATCAAGGGCTGGAAGTATGTGAAGTCCAAGATCACTTCCACCGGCGGCTATGACAGCTTCAACGTGCCGTTCTTCAATGTCGACGAATATGGCGCCTCCGACCGTAAGGGCGAACGCTTTCTCTACGACGGTCACACCTCGTCCAACCTGAACATCGGCAACAACATCACGGCGCTGCCGCCCGACACCAGCTGGGGCCATTTCCACGAGAACATGCAGGAGGTCTGGCTGAACGTGTATGGCCAGGTCTGCGCCCTGATCTCGGGCGAGGGCGTGGTGCGTGGCCAGTATGGCGATCTGCTGAACGCCAACGAGGAACGCTGGCACCGCGCCACCAGCTGCCCCAATACCGGCCGCAGCATCCGCATGGCGATCACCCCGCGCAGCAAGGAAGGCCAGGTCCACTATTTCCAGACGGACCAGCCGCCCGGAAACTAGGGCAAAAACCGGCCAAAACGGGTGGCGGCCGCCGGTTGCCACCCCCCGGTTCCGCCTATAAAACTACGCCCCATATTGGGCGCGCATTCGCGCGCATAGGGGAGAACGACCAATGAAATTCTCTAAATTCGCTGTGGCTCTGGCGTTGGCTTCGACGGCTGCCACGGCCCAGCCCAACCTGGGCGAACAAAAGCCGGAAGCGTCTCTTCCCTTCAACATGGCGTCGGTCGCCACCTTCAATTTGCCCTGGCGCCTGGCCTTCCTGCCGGACGGCCGCATGCTGGTGACCGAAAAGGTCGGTCCCATCTGGCTGGTCACGCCGCAGGGTTTGAAGCGCCCGGTGCTGAACTATCCCGCCTCGCTGTATGGCGGCCAGGGCGGCATGCTGGGCATCTATGTCTCGCCCAACTATGCCTCCGATCACAGCGTTTATCTGACCTATTCGGAGCCCGGCACCATCGGTGAAATCTCCGGCTCCAGCCTTGCGCTGGCCAAGGCCACCTTGGCCCTGAACGACAGCGCCACGCCGGCGACCGCCGCTCTGGAAAACCTGAAAGTGATCTGGCGTGACGGTGCGCGCGGCCGTGGCGGCCAGTTCGGCGCCGCAGTCGCTTTTGCTCCTGATGGCAAGTCGCTGTTTCTGACTGTTGGTGATCGCCAGCGCTTCACGCCGGCGCAGGATCCCAACCAACCTCTGGGCAAGGTCTTGCACCTGACCCTGGATGGCAAGCCGTCATCCGACAATCCCAACTTTGGCAAGACTGGTGCCCAGAGCGTGGGCATCATTAATCCGCCCACCGATACCGAAGCGGCCAAGACAGCGCCGATCGTCTATACCTACACTTTCCCTGGTAAGAACATGACGCCATCGGAAGTGTGGACCACAGGCCATCGCACGCCTTATGGCCTTGCTTTCGCGTCCGATGGCAAGCTGTGGGAAATGGAACATGGTCCCAAGGGCGGCGACGAACTGAACCTGATTGAAAAGGGCAAGAATTATGGTTGGCCGTTGGCGCGTTTTGCTGCCAACTACAACGGCGTGCCGATCCCCGGCTTCGATGCCCAGCCTACCATGACCCGTCCCGTGCTCTATTGGAACCCAGTGATCGCGCCGGGCAACATCACTTTCTACAAGGGCGGTGCCTTCCCGCAATGGAACGGCTCGATCCTGCTGGGCGGCATGGTCACTCAGACGTTGAATCGCATCGCAGTGGATGGCTCTAGCGCCAAGCCGGCCGAACGCTGGGCCATCGGCCACCGCATCCGCGATGTCCAGGTTGCGCCGGACGGTACGGTGTGGCTGCTGGAAGACGACGCCAAGGGCGGCTTGTGGCACGTCACGCCGAAATAGGCTGAACAACCTTAAGCAAAACGCCGGGCCCTGTGCCCGGCGGTTTCATTTCAGGGTGCCTTCTTCTGGTAAAGCATGAAACTGCGGTCCTCCAAGATTGAGCGTCCCAGCAGGGTGCAACTGCCCGGTGGCCAGTCTTTCAGCACGCCGATCATGGCCGAAACATTGGATATACCATTGCCGGTGAAGCGCGCCGCCCGCAGAGCCAGATAAACGTCGATCATCGCTTCGCGGCCGGTCTGTGCCGGATCGCCCATAGACAGGTGATGCACGCCCTTGTTGCTATTGGTACGCTGGCAATCGGTGGCGACGATGCGGTTGCCGAATCTCTCCCGCGCCATGGTCAGGCAGCGCGTGTCGTCGGTCAGCAGCAGGATGCGCTGTTGCGGGTTCACCCCATCCAGCGATGACAGGACCTGCTGGTTGACCGCCTGGATATTCTCATCTTCCAGGAACTTGTCCCCGCCGCGCATATGCGCCACCGCGAAAGGCGCGCCTTTCAATTCCTTGTCGAAGAACGCGTTACAGGCCGCGATGATCTCGGCGCGCGGGCGCAGATACTTGCTCGTGAGATAGTGATAGGCCGCTTCCACCGTCTGGCCGTGCAGGGGATGAGCGGGCGGCAGCCAGGGCATCACGTTGGGCAGGGCGGCGAAGAAATCGCACACCGCCACGCGCTCCGGCCGGTTCAGGAAATAGACCGGGCCGGCGCGCTCCTGCCACTTGGCCTGTGTCGTGGTCTTCAGGTTATCGGCGTTCCAGCGCGGCGGGAAGAAATCGGATGGAAGATCCTGCAAGCTTACGTCCGATAAGGGCTGAAAATAGAGCTGGAATCCATCACCATCGCTGCAGTTGCTGAACAGGCTTTGCGTTCCCCACCAGGTGACGGGAATGCGGCCCGTCGCTTCCGCCAACAGCAATGCGCCCAGGACATGCGAGATATCAGACCAGAACCCAAAGCCCCATTCGCGGATCACCAGATAGCAGGGACCTTCAGCGAAGCGCGGCCGCGGCGCGTCGCGCGCCGCGGCCCGGTTCTGCGCGGTCCGGCTGTTGCCGGGCTCTGCGCCCAGCGCGCGCTGGAAGTAATCTTCTGCGGAATCGAACGCCTTCACCTTGGCCGCAATCACGCCCAGCAGGTGGAGCGCGGCGGCGTCATCGGGCGCCTGGTCCAAAATCAGGCGCGCGGCGATTTCGGCGCCGGCGACGTCGTTGGTTTTCAGGGCGCGAATGGCAAAGGGCAGGAGGTCGACCATCCCTGAACCGGTAATGAAAATGTCGAAATTCGCAAGTTCCTCGGGAGCCTTCGCGACTCACTCAGTTTCAGTCGTCATTTGCTGCGTCGCACAAAATATGAAAATGGCGGCGTTCCGGGAAAAATTCCGCCCGTTCCGGTTCCGGCGAATGTCCGGCGCAGCAATGTTTTACTCCATGGCCAAATTCTGTTTATTTTCGGTGCTCAAGAGGAGGTTCCGCCGCGCGTCACGCGCCGCTGGGCCAGCAACAAACAACACAGAGTTTTGCCTTATGAGACTGCCGGTTATCGCGCTTTTGGCCACTTGCATCGCCGGCCCGGTTTTCGCCGCAGAGGATCTGCAAAAGCAGTTCGACGCCGCGGTGAAGCCGTTCGTGGGAAAGTACTGTGTGGCTTGCCATTCGGGCGCCCAGCCGACGGCACAGTTCGACCTCAAGTCCTACACCTCGGTCGACCAGGTGAAGGAGGATTTTCCCCGCTGGTCGCTGCTGGCCGACCGCCTGACGGCGCATGAAATGCCGCCCAAGCAGATGCCCCAGCCGCCCCTGCCGCTGGTGGACCAAATAATCAGCTTTGTGCAAGACGTGCGTGGCGAAGAGATCAAGCGCCTGGGCGGCGATCCCGGCGTGGTGCTGGCGCGCCGCATGAGCAATGCGGAGTATGACAACACCATCCGCGATCTCACCGGGCAGGACATGCGGATTGCCCGGACCTTCCCCGTCGATCCAGCCAATACTTCGGGCTTCGACAATTCCGGCGAGACGCTCACCATGTCGCCGGCGCTGCTGAATAAGTATCTGCAAGGCGCGCGCACCATCGCCGACCGCATGGTGCTGACCACCAGCGGCATCGATTTTTCTCCTCATGCCATGCGCGTGGAAACCGACCGCGAGAAATATTCTCTGCAGCGGATCATCGCCTTCTATGCCGCGCAGTCTACCGACATCTCGCAATATTTCGAGGCTGCCTGGCGCTATCGCTACCGCGCTGAGCTGGGCAAGCCTGCAGCCACCTTGGCATCCACCGCCGCCGACATGAAGCTCAGCGCCAAGTATCTGCCGATGGTGTGGGCGATACTGCATGACAAGGACACGGTGGGTCCCGTCGCCAAGCTACAATCCATGTTCAATGCATTGCAGGCACCGGGTGCCGGTTCGATCGCAGTGAATACCGCGGCGATGGAGAATTTCGTTACCCGCATCCGGGCCCATACCGCCATGCAGTTTTCCGCGCCGGTGGTGAAGGGTCTGCCGGGCCAGTCCGAGCCGCTGCACAATTGGCGCCTGGAGCAATACGCCGAGAACCACCGCAAGAGCGATCCGATCGCACTGCGTGCAGCCAACGAGCCGGAGCCCCCGCTCCAGGACATCCCGAAATACCCGCCGCTGCATGAAGATGCCTCGCCGCGCTGGGCCGAGCTGATGGCGCATGCCCGCCACGGCGATGCCGACCTGGTCTATCCGGTGGGCCAGAAGGACAAGTACCAGGAAGCGTTCTCGCGCTTCGCCTCGGTCTTTCCTGACAGTTTCGTGGTCAGCGAGCGTGGCCGTTATTGGCCCGACCAGGCCACCGACAATGGCCGCTTGCTGAGCGCCGGCTATCACAACACCGGCGGTTACTACCGCGACGACACCGCGCTGCGCGAACTGATCCTGGACAAGAAGGGCACCGACCAGCTCAACGGGCTTTGGAACGAGTTCGATTTTGTTGGCCGCCAGACCGAGCACACCTGGGTGCAGTATTTCTTCAACCAGTCGGGCGAAGTGGATGGCAACATCAACGGTCCGCTGTCGTCGGAATCCGGTTCCAAGCGTCCGGTCGGCCATGAAGTCACCGACGCGTTCGTGATAAACCAGATCCGCGAGAAGTACCAGGCGCGCTGGGCGATGGAAAAGAGCAACGACCCTATCGCGCCCAAGGCGTTCAACTGGCACTTTGGCCTGATCAACGCCACGTTGCGCGATCAGGAAAAGCAGCGCGCCGCCGCCGAGCCCAGGCAGGTTGCCGCCTTGGTGCGCTTTGTCGAGCGTGCCTATCGCCGCCCGTTGACCGCCAATGAGGGCACGGACTTGCTGGCCTATTACAAGAAGCTGCGCACCAAGAACGCGCTGAGCCACGAAGACGCGATCCGCGACGCCATCGTCAGCGTCCTCATGGCGCCGGACTTCCTCTACC
>JAPLPI010000033.1 GCA_026400305.1 Alphaproteobacteria bacterium
AACGCCATAGACCTGTCCACCAGCATCACCGGCGGTATGACGGTCAACAATTCCGGCGCCATTTTGGGTAGCGTGCTGCTGAGCTCAGCCGGCAACGGCAATGTGCTGAATGTGGGCAATATCGGCGCCGCCGGCAACGCCAATCCAAGCACCGGCCTAGTTAACACCAACATCAGTTACGCGATCGTCGGCCAGCAAATTCTCGACAATACGCTGGGCCTGTCGCCCATCACATCGCCCACTACTATTACCTTCGGTTCGGGTTCCGGCCATCAGCTACACGTCGGCGGCTTTGGCTATGTCAACGCCGTGGTCAATTCGGGTGTCGGTGCGCTGGCGGTGCAGGTGGACCCCAACGGCCTTCTGTTTGTCGCCAACACCACCCAGGCGCTGCAGGCTACCACCTTCAATGTCGCTCCCAACGGTACGCTGGGTCTGGCTGTTTCCCAGTCGAATCTGAACAGCCTCAATCCGGTGGTGCAGGCCAACAGCGCCAACATCTCCGGCGCCTCCCTGGCGCTGCAGTTCGGTACCTATATTTCCTCCGGCTTCACCGCCGCCTCGACCATCACCCCGACCTCCCAGACCATCACATTGATCCGCGCGCCGGTGATCACCGATACCACCCTGGCTACGCAGAACGCGCTTCTGGGCCAGAACACGCCGTTCCCGTTCGAGACGCCGACCGAAAGCGGCTTGCAGGCGCTGACCAACACCATCGACGCCAGTGGCCAGAAGGTCTTACAGCTGCACCTGTTGCCGCGCTCGACCGGCGCCAAAAATCTCGACGGCACGCCAGGCCTGAACCTGTCCGGCAGCGCCCGAAATGAGTTCCCATTTGCCACGTCGGCGCTGGCCACCGACAACGAACTGGGCTCGGCTATCGCCACCAGCCTGACCGTCTACAACACCCCCGGCGTACCCGGCAGCGGCATCAATGTGGTCGCTTCGCAGCAGCAGGCCCAGCAGGTCTTCTCGCAGTTCGCGCCGGACGTTTCGGGCGGAACCCGCGAGATCGCCATCTTGCTGACCGACCAGGCATCCGGCCCGGTGGCGGCGCGCCAACGCCTGCTGCGCAGATATGCCACTACAGCTGGCGACACCACTTTGTGGGGCGAGGAATTCACCGGCCAGATCAACAACAAGGGCCGGGCCTCTGCCGACGGCACTCTGACCTCCTACAAGGATCACGGCTTCGGCTTTGTGCTGGGCCTAGACGGCGGCAGCCCCCGCAATGGGTGGTACGGCGGCGCCTTCACCTTCTACAGCGGCGACGTCACCCAGCAGCTGCCGCGCGCCACCCGCACCAACACCCAATGGTTCATGCTGACCGGCTATACCGACTGGCGCGGCAAGCACGTGTTCCTGGATACCCAGATCAGCGCGGCCTATGGCGCTTTCAATGAAACCCGTTCGCTCAATATCAGCGGGCTGTTCCGCGAAGCTACTAGCAAGCGTCCCGGCGCCATGCTGGCGCTGGGCGCCAATACCGGCACCATGCTGCATTATGCCGGTATCGAGGTCGATCCGCATATCAGCCTGGACGGGCTGACCCTGCGCGAGGAAGGCTATCTGGAAGCCAATGGCGGCCCCGGCCTAAATTTGGATGTGGCGCCGTATTTTGCCAGCTCTCTGCGCGGCGCCATCGGCGCCGACCTCAAGAAGACAGTCAATGTCTGGAACTTCCAGCTCTCGCCAGAACTGCGCCTAGGCTATCGCTACGACGTGTTGCGGCAGGCGGTGAAGATCAAGGCGGCGTTCCAGTCCACGGGGGGCCGCGGCACCGCCGGCAACACCATGACCTTTGTCGGCCCCGATCCG
>JAPLPI010000027.1 GCA_026400305.1 Alphaproteobacteria bacterium
GACGCCGCCACCCGGCTCGGTCATCACATATTCCTTGCCTCCCACCGACAGCACCGAACCGGTCATGGCCGGGTTCACACTCTGCAACAGGGCGCGTGCTTCGGCCAGACGCGAGGTATCGGTCACCCGCACCGAGACGGTGTCGCCATGGGCGTTGAGGTCGGTCAGCGGGATATGGGCCTTGCGGAAGGCGGCGCGGATGTCTCCCACTAGGGTTTCGGCGCGGTCGCGCGTCACCTGGTCAAAATCCACGGCCAGAAGAAGATAGGAGCCGCCCTGCAGGTCCAGGCCCAGATTGACCGCCGAACTGGGCAGGAACTTGGGAATTTTTGCGCGCATCTCCGGCGACAGCGCGTTGGGCAGTGCGAGCAGGATGCCGCCCACCACGATGATGAGAGTGATCAGTCGCGTCCAGATGGAGACTTGCAGCACGCGGCTATTCCTTGTCGACGCTCTTGCTGCGCACGTCGGTCAGTGTCGCCTTCACCACACGAACCTGCACATTGTCGGCGATCTCGACCAGGATTTCTGGATCACTGGTTTCGGAAGACTTGACCACCTTGCCAAGGATGCCGCCGGCGGTGACCACGGCGTCGCCACGGCGCAGATTGTCCACCATGTTGCGCAGCTGCTTCTGGCGCTGACTTTGCGGGCGCCACAGAAGAAAGTAGAAGATCGCGATCATCGGCAGCGCCAGGGTCAGCGTCTGGAACATCGGATCACTGGTATTCATAGTGTGGGGACTTTCAGTGGCGAAGGTGCGAATACGGGCGGACTATAGCGGGACAGCCATCCTTTGCAACCGTTGTAAATCAAGGGGTTAGCATGGAAAATCGTGGAAAAACGGACGCGTTGAGTGAGCCCGCACACCTGCTGCGGATTGCCGAGGCGCTGGAGCGGCTGGCCCCGCCCGCCCTCAGCACCCACTTGCCCGATGGCGACGCCTTTGTCTGGGAGCCGGCCCAGGGCGGGCTGGTGGCGGTGCCCCATGTCGCGCATGTGGATTTCAACCTGCTCAAGGGCATCGAGAACCAGCGCGACACACTTCTGGCAAACACTAGACGCTTCGCCGAAGGGCTACCGGCCAATAACGCACTGCTCTGGGGCGCGCGCGGCATGGGCAAGTCCAGCCTAGTCAAGGCGGTGCACGAACAGGTAAATGACGGGCGCAAGGGCAAGGACCGCCTGGTGCTGATCGAAATCCATCGCGAGGACATCGACAGCCTGCCGCAGCTGCTGCGTATCTTGCGCAAGGACACGCGCCGCATCGTGCTGTTCTGCGACGATCTGTCCTTCGACAAGGACGATACCAGCTACAAGTCGCTGAAGGCGGCGCTGGAAGGCGGCATCGAGGGGCGCCCGATCAACACCATTTTCTATGCCACTTCCAACCGGCGACACCTGATGCCGCGCGACCTAGTGGACAATGAGAAGGGCACCGCCATCAATCCCGGCGAAGCGGTCGAGGAAAAAGTCTCGCTGTCAGACCGCTTCGGCCTATGGCTGGGCTTCCACCACTGCGGCCAGGACGAATATCTGTCCATGATCGAAGGCTATGCTGGCTTCTACAAGCTGAAGCTGGCGCCGGAGGAACTGCGCAAGCGGGCCCTGGCCTGGGCGATGGGACGCGGCGGCCGCTCAGGCCGCGTGGCGTGGCAGTTCATTCAGGATTTGGCGGGCGAACTGGGCCGGAAGCTCGACTAGTTCGACGCCGTAGTCAACGCCAGATAACTGCGCGGATTGATCAACGTGGTGTTGCTGCGGATTTCAAAATGCAGCTGCGGGTTGGTGACATCGCCGGTCTGGCCCGAATAGCCGATCACCTGCCCCTTGGCGACAAAGTCGCCGCGCGACACGACCAGTCGGCATGCGCATAAGCGGTGGCGTAGCCGCCCGAATGCTTCACCAGCACCAGGTTGCCATAATTTTTCAATTCATCGCCGGCACAGGTCACGGTGCCCGATGCGCTGGCATGGATGGGCGCGCTCAAGCTGGTGGCGATATTGATGCCGTCATTCATGCCTCCGCTGGTGGTCGAACCGAAATCGGAAATAACCCGGCCTGAAACCGGCCAGGCAAAAGCCGGCGCATTACCGCTCACCGCGACCGGCGCCAAAGGCGCGCTGGTGATGTGCGTATAGAGCGTCACATTCCGGTTGACATAGTTGGGCGCGGGCCGCGGCATCGGACGGGCGCCGGGTTCTTCATAGGTGTAGGTCTTGGCGCCGCCGCCGCTCTTGTTGCTGGCGACATGGCGCGTGTGCTGGGTGGTGTTGACGCCCCAGTCCAGATGGGTGCGTGGGCTGGTGTCGTCACAGCCGGCCATCAAGAGCGCTACGCCCAAGGGAACTGCGGTGAAAATGATCTTCCGGTCCGTCGGGATGTGCCTTCTGCACTGTCTCGAAAAGTATCATGGCGCTGAAAAGTTGAGAAGGGTTTAACCATAAATGCTGCGCAGACCGCTATTTTAGGCTCATAGCGGCTTGGCGCCCACAAAGATTAAAACTTCCTTTATTTCTTCAGGGCGTCCCGCAAAGTTCCCAACACGCCCTGCTCCGTCAGGTTCAGGTGAAGGGGCGTCACGGAAATATAATCGCCATACACCGCGCCCACATCGGTGTCGTCGGGCGGCGTGGATTTGCGGCGCCGCAGGCCGACCCAGTAATAGGCGCGCTGGCGCGCATCGGTGCGCTCATGGATCTCAGTGGATTGCAGGTCATACTTGCCCTGCGGCACCACCTTCGCGCCCAGGACCGAAGCGGCCGGACAGGCAGGGAAATTCACATTGATCAGGGTACCCGCAGGCCAGCCGGCCTGCACTAACGCGGCGATGGTGGCGGGGCCATGCACTTCGCCCACCGACCAGTCAATCGCGTGACGTTCACCCTCGTCATAGCATTGCGACATGGCGATGGAGGAAATGTTCAGGGCGCAGCCTTCCATGGCGCCGGCAATGGTTCCCGAATAGGTAACGTCATCGGCAAGGTTGGAACCCCAGTTGACGCCGGACAGCACCAGGTCGGGCACCTGATCCTTCAGGATGTGCAGGCAGGCCATCATCACGCAATCGGTGGGGGTGCCGCTGACGGCAAAGCGCTTTTCCGCGAGCTGGCGCAGCCGCAACGGCGAGGTCAGGGTCAGTGAGTGCGAGGCGCCCGACTGTTCATTCTCGGGCGCCACCACCCACACATCATCCGACAGACTGCGGGCGATATTTTCCGCCACCATCAGTCCCGGAGAATGAATGCCGTCGTCATTGGTGACCAGGATGCGCATCAGACTTTGCCGATAACTTTCTTGCCCATATAGGGCTGCAACACATCCGGGATGGCGACGCTGCCATCGGGTTGCTGGTAGTTTTCCAGAATGGCGACCAGGGTACGCCCCACTGCCAGGCCGGAGCCGTTCAGGGTGTGTACCGGCCCCTTCATCTTGCCCTCGGCATTTCGATAGCGGGTGTTCATGCGCCGCGCCTGGAAATCGCCGCAGTTGGAGCAGGAGGAAATCTCGCGATAGGCGTTCTGGCCGGGCAGCCAGACCTCAATGTCATAGGTCTTGATGGCGCCAAAGCCCATGTCGCCGGTGCAGAGCGTGACGACGCGGTGCGCCAGGTCCAGCTTCTTGAGGATTTCCTGCGCCGCATCGGTCATGCGCTCATGTTCGGATACAGACTGTTCCGGCGCCGTGATGGAGACCAGTTCGACCTTAGAAAACTGGTGCATGCGGATCATGCCACGGGTGTCCCTGCCCGCCGCGCCCGCTTCGGCGCGGAAGCAGGGCGTGAAGGCGGTGAAGCGCAGTGGCAGCTCGGCCTCGCTCAGTATTTCATCGGCGACATAGTTGGTCAGCGGCACTTCGGCGGTGGGAACCAACCAGAACGGATCTTCGCTGGTGGTGCGGAACAGGTCGTCTTCAAATTTTGGAAGCTGGCCGGTGCCGAACAGCGCCGCGCTCTTCACAAGAACCGGCGGCGAGACTTCGGTGTAGCCGAACGTCCCGGTATGGGTATCCAGCATGAAGGCGCCCAAGGCGCGTTCCAGCTTCGCCAAATCGTTCTTCAGATAGACAAACCGCGCGCCAGACACCTTGGCGGCGCGCTCGAAATCCATCTGACCCAGCGCGTCCCCAATTTCAAAATGCTGTTTCGGATTATTGATGCTCGGCGGCTTGCCGAATGCCCGCGCCGCGACCGGCACATTGGCGCTTTCATCCGCGCCGTCCGGCACATCGGCAGCCGGGATGTTTGGGATCACCGACAAATCGTCACGAATTTCTTTTTCCAACTCGCGCTGCTCGGCCTCGCCCTTCTGGATGCTCTCTTTCAGACCCGCAACCTCCGCCATCAATGCGGTGGCGCCCGCCTCGTCCTTTTTCGCCTTGGCCTGGCCGATCAGCTTGGATGCGTCGTTGCGACGCGCCTGCTCGCCCTGCAGCCGCACCAGAAGATCGCGTAAAGCCTTGTCTTTTTTCAGAAAATTGTCGGCAACACTCTGCGCATTCGCCATACCGCGGCGTGACAGCCCGCGCACGAACGCGCCCGTATCATCACGAATAGCCTTGATGTCGTGCATCGGATTCTCCTGCCTGCCCGGTCATGCCACGGCCCCCGCCCCCCGTCAAAAGGCACGGTTTCCGCCATTCGCGTCCTAACAAAGCCGTAAAAAAACCCTCGCAATTGCAAGGGTGTGCGAAACCACGCCGCAACCCAAACGTGCACACCATGGCAACACAATAATGCGGGGATGTCCGGGTGCGCCGGCGTTCTGCAAAATACCTTTCGAGACGCCTGAAGGGCGTACTCGACCAGCTGGACGGCGAGATGGCGCGCCTGGGCCGTTTCGGCTCGACCGCCGCGCTGACCGCCATGGCGGTGGGCGCAGCCGTGCCGCTGCATTTCCTGGTCCGCACGCTGGAAGGCCTGCCTGTCCGGCCCATCGCGATGGTCAATCTCGCCTTTGAGATCGTCCTAGTGGCGGCGCCCATTATCTTCTATGCCCGCGATGTGATCGCCCGGCTCAAGACCAGCCGCGCCATCCTGGATGACATGTTGCGCCGCCTGAAAGGCTCCGTCGAACAGGCGCAGCAGGCCAACCGCGCCAAGTCCGCCTTCCTGGCCAATATGAGCCACGAACTGCGCACGCCGCTGAACGCCAATATGGGCTTTTCCGAAATAATGATGGACCAGCATCTGGGGCCTCTGGATAACCCGCGCTATGTCACCTATTCCGCCGACATCCATGCCAGCGGGCGCTACCTTTTGGGCATCATCAACGACATCCTGGACCTGTCCAAGATCGAGGCCGGCAAGATGTCGCTGGAAAGCGCCGAGGGATTCCAGCTGCGCCAGGCGGTAGAAGGTTCGCTCTCCATCTGCCGCACCCTGAGCGAAAATTCGGGGCGCGCATCGAAAGCCACCTGCCGCCGGAAGATTTACACATGCTGGCGGTTGAACGCATAATCCGCCAGGTCCTGATCAACCTGGTGGGCAATGCCATCAAGTTCACGCCGGCCGGTGGCTGCGTGACCATCGCCGGCGATATGACTGCTGGCGGCGGTTATGCCCTAACGGTGCAGGATTCCGGCATCGGCATGACCGAAGAGGACATTTACAAAGCGCTGACCCCGTTCGGCCAGGTCGAGAACAAGATGACCGCCACCCATAACGGCACCGGTCTGGGATTGCCGCTGGTCAAAGCGATGCTGCAAGTACATGGCGGAACGCTCGATATCACCAGCGCCCAGGGCCACGGCACATGCCTGACATTGAACTTTCCGGCCGACCGCATCAGTCTTGGCGCGAACGCGGCGGCGGCCTAGGCCGGTGTCACGTCCGTCGAATCCGCCATGCGCGCCGCCTCAGCCTTGACCCGGCTACGCTCGATGAACATCACGCTGAGAATGGAAATCTCGTAGAGCAGCACCAGCGGCACCGCCAAGCTCAGCATCGAGATAGCGTCGGGCGGGGTGAAGATCGCCGCCACCGCGAACAGCGCGACGATGGCATAGCGGCGCATGTCGCGCAGCGCCTTGGCGCCGACGATGCCGACCTTAGCCAGCAGCGACAGCAGCACCGGCAACTGGAAGGTCAGGCCGAAGGCAAAGATCAACGTCATCACCAAGTCGAGATAATCACTGACCTTGGCCTGGAGCTGGATGCCCATCGCTTTGTCGGTGGCCGGAATCTGGTAGCCAGCAAAGAACTCAATCGAGAAGGGCAGCATGATGTAATAGACAAAGGCCGCGCCCAGCGAAAACATGATGGGCACGAAAACCAGGAACGGCCAGAAGGCGTTCTTCTCGTGCTTGTAAAGGCCGGGCGCCACGAACAGCCAGATCTGCCAGGCGATGGTCGGGAACCCCAGGCAGATGCCGCCGAACATGCCGATCTTGACGTTGGTGAAAAACACCTCGGTCAGCGCGGTGTAGATCAGGTGATTGGTGGCCGCATGCAGCGGCCTGGTCAGAAAAGCGAAAATCTGGTTGGCGAAAGAAAACGAGACCGCAAAGCAGATACCGAAGGACAGCACCGACCAGATAAGCCGGGTGCGCAGCTCCAGCAGATGCTCCATCAGGGGCGCCTTAGTGGCGTCCAGTGCCGCTTCGTCTTCGGGGGTCGGCGTGATCACGGCGCGTGACCTGGAAGCGGTATGGGCTCTGCAGGCGGAGACGCGGCGGCATGATCGGTGACTTCAAACTCGCCGCTGCGCGGTTCGATAGGACCTTCCACCGGCGCAGTGACTTCGGCGGTCTGTGCGGTACCGTCGGTCATCGCCGCCTCGTTGACCGATGTGGTCGCATCATTCATCGCGCCCATCATGTCCGACACGGGATTGTTCTTTTTCAGGTCCTCGATTTCCTTGCGCAGCTCGTCCAGTTCGGTCTGGCGGGCCATTTCGTCGAAACTCTTGCGGAACTCGTTGGCCATTGCGCGGGCCTTACCAGCCCACTTGCCCGCCATGTGCATCAGGCGCGGCAAATCCTTCGGCCCCACCACGACAAGCGCGACGACGAGCAGGATGAGGATATGGCTCCAGCTGAACAGGTCGAACATGGAAAGTTACCGGACCGCCGTTCAGACGGTGGGACCCTTCTTGAAGCTGTTGATACCCTTGCCGAAGTCGCCCATCAGGTCGGAGACCTTGCCGCGGCCGCCAAACAGGACCAAGGCGACGGCGCCCAAAATTAGCCAGTGCCAGATGCCGAACGTACCCATGAGACTTCTCCTAAACTCTTGAAATCCTGAACATTTGGCTGCGCCTCCCGCCCATGGGCACCAGCCTTGCCCCCTTTAAAGCGCCTTTGGGGGCCAAGGCGCAAGGTCAGGCCGAAAAAGCGGTTATTACCCGACCAGAATTTCGCCTTTTCGGCCAAGGGCGCCGGCCAGTTCGCCTAGCCTTTTCTGCACCGGCTCCCCTGCGATGGCCTCGCGGCGGGTCGGCACTTCCAGGATTACCTTGGACGGGGTCATGCGCAGACGATAGTTGGATAATTCCCCCGCCGCGCTGGCCGACAGCGAAAATGCGAAGCGCCAGGCCAGACCCAGCACCAAAGCGCGCTTTTCGTCTTCCTTTTCCAACAGGCCCGACAGCGCCATGCTTTGGGGCACATCCTCGTCGCCCGAGTAACGGTGAAACACTGAGGCCGCGATCAAGGCGCGGTAGCGGTGGCTGGCCCCGGCAAAGGGCGCGGTCAGAACCTGGCCGAAGGCACCCAGGGCGCGATCATCGGGATGACGCCGCCACGCTACATCCGAGAAGAGAGCGCTGGCCTCGCGGATGTGGGCATCCAGCTGGCTGTCGCCGTCGAACAGCGGTGCCGTCCAGTCCAGCATCTCATGGGCATGCACCGGCACGCGCGCGGCGCGGGCGTTGGCAGCGCGGGCATATTCCACCAGCGGGTTCTTGCCGCGCTCCTCCGGCGCCAGCGCGGCATAGAGCAATCCTTCGCGCAGGCCATAAGCGGAGATCACCACATCCTTGATGTCGCCGGCTTCCAGCAGCCGCTCCAGTACCACCGCACCATAAGGCAGGCTTTCCGCGCGGCGCTTGGAGACAACCTTGATCTTGCGCACACTGTCCTTCGACAGGCCGGCTAGCAGCCGGCACAGGCGCAGCGCCCGCCAACGCGGAATGGTGTAATGCTGCAGCACATGGAGCGGATAGTTATGCTCCTCCATGTCGACGCGCGCGAAGCTGCGCCAGATGCCGCCCACCGCATACAGCGCAGGGGCCGACAGGCCGGGGATGTTCTTCAGCCCCCTGTCGACGATGTCGCGTGCCTTGTCAGGATCGCCCTTGCTCTGGTCCATCAGCCGCAAGGGCCCGAACGGCAGGGTATAGGCATTGCCGGTCTTGCCGCCCTTCACCGAAACCATGTCCAGGCTGCCGCCGCCCAAATCCGCCGCCAGCCCGTCGGCATCGGGAATGCCCGCCACCACGCCTTCGGCGGCGATGCGCGCTTCCTCTTCGCCCGCAAGGATACGGATCGGCCTGCCCCAGGCAGCTTCGGCGCGGCGGATAAATTCGGCGCCATTGCTGGCGTCGCGCGCCGCTGCCGTGGCGACGGCGTCACGAATTTCCACGTTCAGTCCGTCGGCGATCAGGCGGAACCGCGCCAGCGCTTCCAGCGCCGCGGCGCAGCCTTCGGCATGCAGGCAGCCAGTGGTGACCATGTCCCGGCCGATGGCGCAGATGGATTTTTCGTTCTGCAGGGTGGCAGCCACCCTATTCTGCGCCTCGTACACGACCAGTCGCACCGAATTGGAGCCGATGTCGACAATCGCGACAGCCCCCCCCGCTTTTGCCATGACCTATTTCCGGCGCGCGGGCGGATTCTGCATCTTGAGCGCGCGACCGCGGCCCGAAAGCGACGGGTTGGTCATGAAATAGGTGTGCGCAGAGAAAGCATCGCCGTCCTCGGAATGATAATCACGAACATAGCGCCCGTCCGGCTCCATGTACCAGCTTTGCGCCTGGTCTTTCAGCTGCGCCACCATGATCTGGTCAAGGACTTGTTGATGGACCGTGGGGTTTTCGACCGGAACCAGCGTTTCCACCCGGCGGTCCAGGTTGCGCGGCATCCAGTCGGCCGAGGAGATATAGACCCTGGCGTCCTTGTGCGGCAGTTCATGGCCGTTGCCGAAGCAGACGATGCGGCTGTGTTCCAGGAAGCGGCCAACGATGGATTTGACCCGGATATTCTCCGACAGGCCCGGTACGCCGGGACGCAGGCAGCAGATGCCGCGCACGATCAGCTCGATCTTCACGCCCCCCTGGCTGGCGCGGTACAGGCCGTCGATCATGCCCGGATCCACCAGGGAGTTCAGCTTGACCCAAATGCAGGCCGGCTTGCCGGCGCGTGCGTTCATGATCTCCTGCTGGATGCATTCGATCAGCCGTCCGCGCAGGGTCAGCGGCGACATGGCCAGCTTTTCAAGGCTGGTCGGCTCGGCATAGCCGGTGATGAAATTGAACAGCTGCGCCGCATCGCGCCCCAGCGCCGGATCAGCGCTGAACAGCGATAGGTCGGTGTAGATCTTGGCGGTGTTGGGGTGATAGTTGCCGGTGCCGAAATGGCAATAAGTGACGAGCTGTCCGCCTTCGCGCCGCACCACCAAGCTGATCTTGGAGTGAGTCTTCAGCGCGATGAAGCCATAAACCACTTGCACGCCGG
>JAPLPI010000309.1 GCA_026400305.1 Alphaproteobacteria bacterium
GCCCCCTAAAAACCCCGCTCTTTCCGGCCCCCAATGGGCCTTTTCGGAGCCTGACGTCATGAAGCGCACCTATCAGCCGAGCAAACTGGTTCGCAAGCGCCGCCACGGCTTCCGTTCGCGCATGGCGACCGCCGGTGGCCGCAAGGTCCTGAACCGCCGCCGCTCCAGCGGCCGCAAGAAGCTGTCGGCCTGATAGCCGAACCGGGCGCCCCAGGGACGCCTTCCCGATTGGATCATCTGAAGAAACGTGCCGACTTTCTGCGAGCGGCGCGGGGAATCAGCCGCGTCGAAGGCGCCGTCACTTTGGAAACCTGCCCCACGCCCGCGCCCCTGCCCGGCCGGCTGCGCATCGGCTTCACCGCCAGCAAGAAGATCGGCAATGCCGTGGCGCGCAACCGCGCCAAGCGCCGGCTGCGTGCCGCTGCGTCGCAAGTCCTGCCCCTTTTGGGACGGGATGGGCATGACTATGTTCTGGTCGCGCGCGGAACCTGCGTGGCGCGCCCCTTCCCGGCCCTGTTGTCCGACATCACCACGGCCCTGAAGGCGGCGCACAAGAAGCTGGACGCGAATGCCGGAGAGGGTCATGCGTAAACTCGCCATCGCGCTTTTGTCCGCGCCGATCCGCGTCTATCGCGCGGTAATCTCGCCGATGATGCCGAACGCCTGCCGTTTCACCCCCAGCTGCTCGGTCTATGCGCTGGAAGCCTTGGCTTATCACGGCCCCGTCAAGGGCGTGTGGCTTACCATCCGGCGCCTGTCGCGCTGCCATCCCATCACCTGGCTCGGCGGTTCGTCGGGCTTCGATCCTGTTCCCAAGCGTCAAATTCAGCGGACCCCATGAACAACAACAAGAACGTCTTTGTGGCCATCTTCCTGGCGGCGGCGGTGCTGTTCGTCTGGCAGTATTTTGTCGCCACCCCTTCGATGAAGGCCGAGCAGGCGCGCCAGGCCGCGCTGACGCATCAGGAAAAGACCAAGCCCAGCTCCGCGCCGGTGCTGCCCAGCATCGCCACCGGCACCAGCCATCTGAGCCGCGAAGCGGCGTTGAAGGTTGGTGGCAAGCGGGTGGTGATCGACACCCCCATGGTTGACGGCTCGCTGCTGCTGAAGGGCGCGCGCCTGGATGACCTTCGCCTGAAGAACTACCACGACACGGTGAATCCCAAGTCGCCGGAGATCGTGCTGCTGGCGCCCAAGAGCACCAACTATCCCTATTCGGCGACCTTCGGCTGGGTCGGCGCGGCCAATATGCCCAGCGACAACAGCCAATGGACGCAGGTCGGCGAGGCCACCCTGTCGCCCGGCCATCCGGTGACCCTGACCTGGGACAATGGTCATGGCCTGGTCTTCACCCGCGTCATCGCCATCGACGACCAGTACATGTTCACCGTCGCCGACAGCGTCGCCAACAAGAGCGGCGCCCCGGCCACGCTCTATCCCTATGGCGTGGTGGAACGCCAAGGCATCCAGGCGGACGAAGCCAGCATGTACCTGCATGTCGGCTTTGTCGGCGTCGCAAACGGCAGCGAAGTGGACGCCAAGTACAGCGACTTCAAGGAAGCAGGCACCCCGGCCAAGACCTTCTCCTCCACCGGCGGCTGGGTGGGCATCACCGACAAATACTGGATGGCAGCGGTGGTGCCGCCCCAGGGCGAAAACTTCAACGGCGGCTATCTGGGCACCAAGACCGCTGCCGGCGTCGACGCCTATCAGGCCAATTACCGCCTGGGCGCGCGCAACGTTGCGCCCGGCGCATCGGCCAGTGTCACCCACCGCCTGTTCGCGGGCGCCAAGGTGGTGGACATCCTGCGCGGCTATGAAAACAGCCAGAAGATCGTGCATTTCGACAATGCGGTGGACTGGGGCTGGTTCTGGTTCCTGACCCGGCCCTTCTTCTGGGTGCTGGACCAGTTCAATAAGCTGTTCGGCAATTTCGGCCTGGCCATTCTGGGCCTGACCGTGATCGTCAAGCTGGTGATGTTCCCGCTCGCCAATGCGGGCTTCCGCTCCATGAGTCGGATGAAGAAGCTTCAGCCGCAAATGGAAGAGATCAAGAAGAAGCACAAGGACGACGAGCCCCAGAAGCTTCAGCTTGCCATGATGGAGCTGTACAAGCGCGAGAAGGTGAATCCGGTTTCGGGCTGCGTGCCGATCCTGCTCACCATTCCGGTGTTCATCGCGCTCTACAAGGTGCTGTTCGTCACCATCGAGATGCGGCACGCGCCCTTCTATGGCTGGATTCACGACCTGTCGGCGCCCGATCCGACGTCATTGCTGAATCTGTTTGGACTGATCCCCTACAACCCTCACGCTTTTATCGCATCGATTTCCCACACGCCCTTCGCCATCGTGGGGACGATCATGGGCTTCCTGTCCGTCGGCATCTGGCCGATCCTGATGGGCATCACCCAGTGGGTGCAGACCAAGCTCAACCCGCCGCCGGCCGACCCGGTCCAGGCCAAGATGTTCGCCTTCATGCCGGTGATCTTCACCTTCATGTTCGCGACCTTCCCGGCGGGTCTGGTGATCTATTACGCTTGGAACAACCTGCTGACGGTGATCCAGCAATACATCATCATGAAGCGCGAAGGCGCCGATGTGCACCTGTTCGGCGACGGCAAGCCCAAGCCTGAAAAGAAGCACGTCAAAAAGCTGAAAGCCGCCAATGACTGAAAAGGACAGCAGCGCCGCTGAAGAAGCCGCGCGCAAGCTGTTCGCCGGGCCATGCGATTTCATCTGGGGCGCCACCAGCGCCGACGCACTGCCGCCGGAAAAGCTGGTGGAAGTTGCTTTTGTCGGCCGTTCCAATGCCGGCAAATCCAGCCTGGTCAACGCCCTGACGGGACGCAAATCCCTGGCGCGGGTGTCCCAGACCCCCGGCGCCACACGCCAGATCAACTTCTTCAACCTGGGCGACCGGCTGATGCTGGTGGACCTGCCCGGTTATGGTTTCGCCAAGCGCTCCAAGACCGAAGCCCAGGCCTGGCAGGAGATGATCTTTGCCTACTTGCGCGGCCGGGCGCGACTGCGGCGCGTGGCGCTGCTGATCGATGCCCGTCGCGGACCGATGGATACAGACATTCAGGTGATGGACCTGCTGGATCGGGCCGCGGTGTCCTATGGCCTGGTGCTGACCAAGATAGACGAACTCAAGGCCGCCGAACGTCCCAGGGCGCTTGCCGGCGCCGCCGCCGAGGCCGCCAAACACACCGCCGCGCTGGCGCAGGTTCAGGTCACCAGCGCCCTGACCGGTGAAGGCATACCGGACTTGCGCACCCACCTTGCGGCCCTGTCCCAGTAAAGACGCAATAAAAGGTTGGGATGCGGGGCCTGCCGCGCTATAACGCGCCGCTTTTTGTAACGGGCGCCGCCATGGCCGGATCCTCTGACGAACCCGAAGACCGCGACCTGCGGACCCTGGCGCGTTGGCGTTCGACCGGCCGAGTGCTGGTCGAGGCGCTGCCCTACATTCTCAAATACGACCAGAAGACCATCGTGGTGAAGTATGGCGGCAACGCCATGAGCGACACCGGCGCGCGCGATTTCTCGCAGGACATCGTCCTGATGAAGCAGACCGGTATCGATCCGGTGGTGGTGCATGGCGGCGGTCCCCAGATCGGGGCAATGCTCAAGAAGCTGAACATCAACTCCACCTTCATCGATGGGCTGCGCGTCACCGACGAAGCCGCCGTCGAAGTGGTCGAGATGGTTCTGGCCGGCTCGATCAACAAGCAGATCGTCACCGGCATCAATGCCGCGGGCGGCCGCGCCATCGGACTGTCGGGCAAGGACGGCAATCTGGTGATCGCCCGCAAGATTGCGATGACCCGCACCAATCCCCAGACCGGGCAGAAGGAAGCGGTGGACCTGGGTTTCGTGGGTGAGCCAGAAAAGGTCAATCCCGAAGTCCTGCACGCCATCATGAAGTCGGAAACCATCCCGGTGATCGCGCCCATCGGCGTGGGCACCAGGGGAGAGACCTTCAACATCAATGCTGACACGGTGGCTGGCGCCATTTCCTGCGCCCTGAATGCCGAGCGCCTGGTGCTTCTGACCGATGTCGAAGGCGTGTTGGACCAGGACAAGAAGCTGATCCCGCGCCTGACGGTGCGCGAGGCGCGCGCCCTGATCGCCGACGGCACGATTTCGGGCGGCATGATACCCAAGATCCAGACCGCCATCGATGCGGTGGAAGGCGGCGTGCATGCCGCCGTCATCCTGGACGGGCGCATTCCCCATGTGCTGCTGCTGGAGCTCTTCACCGAGCATGGCGCGGGCACCCTGATTACCGCCGAATGAAGCTGCGGTTTCTGCTGGCCGCGATCGCGTGCGCCCTAGCCGCCACGCCGGCGCAGGCAGCGCTGACTTTATGCAATCGCACCAGTTACATCCTTTATGCCGCGACCTCGGCGATCCAGAGCCCGCGCAGCCAGACGCAAGGCTGGACCCGCATCACGCCGGGCGAATGCCAGCTGGCGCGCAAGAAGCCGCTGACGGCGGAGACGTATCTGGTGCATGCCCGCACATCATTGGCGCATTCTGGGCCCGCGCGCGCCTGGGGTGGCGCCTATCCGGTCTGCGTCAAGGACGCCAACTTCTCCAGCGCCCAGGGCGTCACCCAGCCCTACTGCACCGCCGAGGACACCTTCGCGCTGCCGTTCGCCCCACTGGACAATCGCGGCAAAAGCGTCTGGACCATGAATTTCGACGAACAGCCCGCCATGAACGCCACCGAAGCGCAGCTGGCCGGGGTCAAGCGCCTGCTGAAGGACAATGGCTATAAAATCGATCGCATCGACGGCAAGCCGGACAAGGCAACCGGCGCGGGGCTCCAGGATTTCCGCAAGCGCATGAAATTCGCCGTCACGGCCGGCAATACCCAACTGTTCGACACGCTGGAACGGGAGGCACGCAAGAAAATCGCCCCCGCCGGCTATACCGCGTGCAACGAGACCCGCGATGTGCTGCTGCTGGCGCTGGGCCAGATCGAAGGCGGCCGGCCGGTGTCGCGCGGCTGGTGGACGGTGCAGCCTGGCGCCTGCGCCAAGGCGGTCACCACACCCCTGAATACCGACGCGGTTTACCTGCTGGCGCTGCGCAAGAGCGGCGGCACGCTGGTGGGCGGGGGCATACATTTCTGCACCACGGCTGCGGCATTCGAGATCAAAGGCGCCAACAATTGCAGCGGGCGCGGTCTTGCCTACAACGGTTTTGCCGCCACGCCGACGAAGGGCGCCAGCGGTTATTTCGCCCATATCGGCCCGGCGGGATTGAAACGCTAACGCACCCTCACCCTTCGACAGGCTCTGGGTGAGGAATCGTGCAAGCCCTCCTGCTGAGCTTGTCGAAGCATGAGGGCGCACACTCAGGCGTTGATGTTGAAATAGTTGAGATGCCAGCGCATCTCTTCCTTGGTGAGGGGAAGGCCCACGCCGCTCCGTGCCGGCAGGATATCGCGCGTCGGCAATTTCATGATGAAAGTCTGGATCTTGAACGCCACGCGCATGGACAGATGCGTGTGCCAGACCAGCGACACAACCGGCTTGGCGCTGCTGGCGGCCAAAATCCGCTTAACCGTCTGCTCATCGAGATGGGCGAGCTGGGCAAGCGCAGCAATCACCACCTCACGCTGGCCTGCCTGGGCCGCCTGCTCCACAAAGACGCCATCCAGCCGGCTTTCCTGTTTCGCCGCTGCCACCTTTTCGGCCGGCGAAACGGTGTCAGCTTCCCGCGGCGGTTCGGCCAGCCGCGCCCGCAAATCGCGGTTCAGGTGAATGCGCGTGGCATCGGACAGATCGTTGCGGGCCGCCAGCCGTTCCAGGATGGAGGCACCCACAAGACTGCCGATGCGCCGGATGGCGCGCGCCGACAGATCGGCGCGCAGCGCCAGCGGCATGTGCCAGGCATTGATCTCCTCGGCCTGGTCCAGGATGCGTTCCATCGTGTCCTTGCGGATTTTCGCATCCGGATTGACCAGCAGGGCTGCGACCGCCGAAACATCCAGCGATTGCACCAGCCGGTCGCAAGCCGGTTCGCTCACCGGCTTGCGGCTGGCGATGGCGGTGAGAACCTGCTGCACCTGTCCGCAGGCGATGATCTCGATCAGGTCGGAATCAGACAGCAGCGGGGAATATTGCAGGATGGGCGCCGCCACCACGCTGTTCAGATCCGTGGCCAGCCGCAGCACCACATCCCTGGGGACGCACGTCAGGCTCTTGATCTCTTCGGCCAGGATGGCCCGCACGCGCACGGCCGCATCGCGCGCCAGGCATTCCAGCGTCTCGATGGTCAGCGCAAAGACGTGGCCGCTTTCGCGTTCCGACAGCCCCGGAATCAGGCGCGCAATCTTGGCCGCCAGTTCGGCACGCACATCTTCATTCTCGTCATTGGCCAGGATGCGGTTGGTGACGGCGGGCGATGCCGGATTGGCGGCTACGGCGGCGCGCGTGGCGGGCGCGGCATGGGTGGCCAGATAATGCAGCACATCGGGACCGGCATCGGTGCGGGCCGCAAGCTCGGTGGCGCCGCCCGGTGTGGCGGCGCGAATGTCCAGAATATCCAGCGCATCGCGCGGGTTCAGGTCGGGCTTGCCGGAGCGTTCAATGGGTGCGCGCTGGTCCATACGTTCTCTGTTTTCCCGCCCCCGGGGCGAGCTGCCATTGTGCGCCCGGTGCTTTAACAGGCCTTAAACAGGCATGGTGGACATACGTTAACGGTGCTTGCGGAAGGCCGCCGCCCGCGCCATGTTCCGGCCCATGGGAAGCGCCGTACAAGCGGAAAAAGACAGGCAGACGCCCGGTTCCGGGCCCGATTTCCGTCATGTGACGGAATGGATTTTTGACCTGGACAACACGTTGTACCGCGCCGACAACGGCATCTTCGCCCAGATCGAAGCGCGCATGACCGACTATGTCATGGCGTTCCTGAAACTGCCGCGCGAGGACGCCTATGCACGGCAGAAGGATCTGTATCGCCGCCACGGCACCACCCTGAACGGCTTGATGCGCGAGCATGGTGCGGCGCCGGACGAGTATCTGCACTATGTCCATGACATCGACCTGTCAGACCTGGACCCCGATGCGCTGCTGACGGCGGCGCTGGAAAAATTGCCGGGCCGGCGCTTTGTCTTCACCAATGGCTGCCGCGATCATGCCGCGCGCATCCTGGACCGGCTGGGCATGGCGCACCTGTTCGCCGATGTCTGGGACATACGCACCATGGGCTTTGCGCCCAAGCCCGAAGCCCCCGCCTACGAGAGCGTTGTGGCAGCCGGTGGCGTGGCATGCCAGAACGCGGCCATGTTCGACGATATCGCCCGCAACCTGGTCCCGGCGCGCAAGCTGGGCATGACCACGGTATGGCTGAAGAGTGATTCACCCTGGGGCAAACATGGCCCCTTGATGGACGTCTCCACCGGCGACATAGATCATGAAACCGACAATCTGACCCAGTTTCTGCAAAGCATCAGGATTTGACCATGAGTGACTTGAGCGCCGCCATTACCGCTGCCTGGGACAGGCGCGAAAGCTTGAACGTGTCGTCCAGGGGCGCGGAACGCGATGCCGTGGAAGCGGCACTGAACGGACTGGACAGCGGTAAACTGCGCGTGGCCGAAAAGATCGGCGGCGAATGGAAAGTGCATGAATGGCTGAAGAAGGCCGTGCTGCTGTCCTTCCGCCTGAACGACATGAAGCTGATCTCCGGCGCGCCGGGTGAAGCAGTGTGGTGGGACAAGGTGGATTCCAAGTTCCTGGGCTGGGATGAGGCGCGCTTTCGCGCCGCTGGTTTCCGCGCCGTGCCCGGCGCCATCGTGCGCCGCAGCGCCTTCATCGCCAAGGGCGCGGTGCTGCTGCCCAGCTTCGTCAATGTCGGCGCCCGGGTCGGCGAGGGCACCATGATCGACACCTGGGCCACGGTCGGCTCCTGTGCCCAGGTCGGCGCAAACTGCCATATCTCGGGCGGCGCCGGCCTTGGCGGCGTGCTGGAGCCGTTGCAGGCGGCCCCCACCATCATCGAGGACAATTGCTTCATCGGCGCCCGCGCCGAAGTGGCCGAAGGCGTGATCGTGGGCGAAGGCAGCGTGCTGTCCATGGGCGTGTATCTGTCGGGCTCCACCAAGATCGTGGACCGCGCCACCGGCGAGATTCATCTGGGCACGGTGCCGCCCTATTCGGTGGTGGTGTCGGGCTCTATGCCGTCGGCCAACGGCCCGAACCTTTATTGCGCCGTGATCGTCAAGCGGGTGGACGAAAAGACGCGCGCCAAGACCTCGATCAACGAATTGCTGCGGGATTGATGAGCACTGTTATTGACGCGCTGGCGCTGGCCCAGGCCCTGATCCGCCGCCCCTCGGTGACGCCCAAGGATGCGGGCGCGCTGGACGTGCTGGAAGCGGTGCTGAAGGATATCGGCTTCACCACCCACCGCCTGCCGTTCGGCGATATCGACAATCTCTATGCCCGGCTGGGCGATGCCAGCCCGCATTTCTGTTTTGCCGGCCATACCGACGTGGTGCCGGTGGGTGAAGGTTGGAAGAATGATCCCTTTGCCGCCGAGGTAAAGGACGGCATGCTCTATGGCCGGGGCGCGGCCGACATGAAATCGGCCATCGCGGCCTTTGTCTCGGCGGCTGCGCGCATCGGCGCGCCAAAAGGCTCGATCAGCCTGCTCATCACCGGCGACGAGGAAGGCATTGCCATCAACGGCACCGTCAAGCTGCTGGAATGGCTGAAAACCCGCGGCGAGAAGATCGATCATTGCGTGGTGGGCGAACCCACCAGCGTGGGCCAGGCCGGCGATACCTTGAAGATTGGCCGCCGCGGCTCGATCAATTTCAAGGTCACCGTCACCGGCGTGCAGGGCCATGTCGGCTATCCGCAAAAGGCCAAGAACCCCATTCCGGTGCTGGCCAAACTGGTGACCCAGCTCGCCGCGCACAAGCTGGACAAGGGCAACGACCATTTCGATCCCTCGACCCTGGCCTTCACCTCCATGGATGTCGGCAACGACACCACCAATGTGATCCCGGGCGAAGCGCGCGCGGCCTTCAACATCCGCTTCAACGACAAGCATACGCCCGATAGCCTGATCAACTGGGTGCAGGACCGCAGCCAGCGCATCGCCCAGGCATCGGGCTGCGCCATCACGGTGACCTCGCAGACTAGCGGCGTGTCGTTCCTTACCGCGCCGGGCAAGTTCACCCAGCTGGTCAGCGACACCGTGTCCAGCGTCACCGGTCAGTCACCATTTTTCTCCACCAGCGGCGGCACGTCCGACGCGCGCTTCATCAAGGATATCTGCCCGGTGGTGGAACTGGGGCTGGCGGGCGGCACCATGCACAAGGCCGATGAATGCGTGCCGGTGGCCGAAATCGCCGCCCTGACGAATATCTATGAGGCGCTGCTCAAGGCGTACTTCGCCAGGTCGCCGCTTTAGCCGGCCCTAGCCTTGTCGATGGCCGCCACGTCGATCTTCTGCATGGTCATCATGGCCTCGACGGCGCGCTTGGCTTCATCGCCACCGGCGGCCATCGCCTCGGTCAAGGTCCGCGGCGTGATCTGCCAGGAGATGCCCCACTTGTCCTTGCACCAGCCGCAATCGCTTTCCTTGCCGCCATTGCCGACAATGGCGTTCCAGTAGCGGTCGGTCTCTTCCTGATTGTCCGTGGCGATCTGGAAGGAAAAAGCCTCACTGTGCTTGAACATGGGCCCGCCATTGAGGCCGATGCAGGGAATACCGGCAACGGTAAAGTCGGCCACCAGTGCATCGCCCGCCTTGCCCGCGGGAAAATCGCTGGGCGCACGGTGAACCGCGCCCACGCTGCTGTTCGGGAACGTCTTGGCATAGAAATTGGCCGCCGCCTCGGCGTCTTAGTCGTACCAGATGCAGATCGTGTTCTTGGCAATCGCCATGGGGCGTAATTTCGCTTTTTTATTCGGGAGTTGGCGGTCATGCTCAGTGCCAAATCCGTCTAAAAGACGGCCGGAAACCTGCCGATCCGACACGGGCATACTCTTTTTTGCGGTTCCGTAATCCCACTGACAGCCAGTCAATCGCCCGGATAGCCCACCCGCACCAGATACAGCCCGTCCGGCGGGGAAACAGGTCCACAGGCGCTGCGGTCGCGCGCCTCCAGCGCCGCTTTCAGGTCTTTGGGCTGCCACTTGCCCTCGCCCACCAGTTTCAGGGAACCGGCGAAAGAGCGGATCTGGTGATGCAGGAAGGAGCGTGCCGAGGCTTCGATATGGATTTCATCGGCGCGGCGGCTGACGTCCAGGCGGTCGAGAGTCTTGACCGGCGATTGCGCCTGGCATTCGGCGGCGCGGAAGGTGGTGAAGTCATGCTGACCGACAAGATATTGCGCCGCCGCCTGCATCGCTTCGGCATCCATCCGGTGCGAGACATGCCACACCCGCCCCTCCTCCAGCGCCGGCGGGCTGCGGCGATTGAGAATACGGAACAGGTAATGGCGCGAGGTGGCCGAGAAGCGGGCGTGGAATTCACTGTCGACGACTTCAGCATCCAGCACGACGATTGGCGCCGGCCGCAGATAATAGTTCAGCGCGTCGCGCACCTTGCCGGCCTCGAAACTCTTTTCCAGGTCGAAATGCGCCACCTGTCCCAGGGCATGTACCCCGGCATCGGTGCGGCCGGCGCCCGTCACGGTGACGCGTTCGGCGGAGAGTTTCTCGATGGCGTCTTCCAGCGCGCCTTGTATCGAAGCGCCTTCGGCCTGGCGCTGCCAGCCGACAAACGGCCCGCCGTCATATTCGATGGTAAGCCGGTAGCGCGGCATCAGGCGAGCTGGGTGCCGGCCGGCACGGCAAAGCCCTTGAGCAGTGCATCGGCATCCATCGCCTTGCCACCGGCGCGCTGCACCTTGCGCAAGCGCACCGCGCCATCGCCGCAGGCGACCGTCAGCGCATCATCCAAGGTGATGCCGGCGCGGCCATTGCCGGTAGCGGGTTCGGCATAAAGAACTTTCAGCCGTTCGCCATACACTTCGGTCCAGGCGCCGGGAAAGGGCGACAGGCCGCGGACATGGCAATCCACTTCGTGGGCGCTTCTGGTCCAGTCGATACGCGCCTCTTCCTTCAAAATCTTCCTGGCATAGGTGACGCCGTCTTCGCTTTGCGCTTGCGGCCTCAACCCGCCGCGTTCCAGCGCACCCAGCGCCCGCACCATCAGGTCGGCGCCCAGCCGCGAAAGTTCGCTGTTCAGTTCGCCGCTGGTCTTGCAGCCGATGGATATGCGTTCGGCCAGCAGCACCGGGCCGGTGTCCAGCCCCTCTTCCATCTGCATCACCATCACGCCGGTCTCGGTATCACCCGCCATGACCGCGCGTTGAATAGGTGCGGCGCCGCGCCAGCGCGGCAGCAGTGAGCCATGCAGATTGAAGCAGCCAAGCTTGGGCGCATCCAGAATGGGTTTTGGCAAAAGCAGGCCATAAGCCACGACAATCGCAGCATCGAGATTGAGAGCAGCGAATTCTTCCTGCTCAGCCGCGTCTTTCAGCGACAGCGGCGTGCGCACCGGCAGCTTGGCGGATTCAGCAAACTGGTGAACCGGTCCCGGCTCCAGCGCCATACCGCGGCCCTTGGGACGGGGCGGCTGGGAATAGACGCAGGCGATGTCATGGCCCTGAGCGATCAGTTCGGCAAGCGTGGGCACCGCGAAGTCCGGCGTGCCCATGAATGCCAATCGCAGGGTCATGCGATCAGGCGGTTTCTTTGAATTTCTTGGCCTTGGTGAGCTTGCGGATGGCCATGCTCTTCTTCAGGCGCGACAGGTGATCAATGAACAGCACGCCGTTCAGGTGATCTATCTCATGCTGCAGGCAGGTGGCCAGCAAGCCATCGGCTTCCAACGTCTGCTTCTTACCGCCGCGGTCCAGATATTCCGCCTTGATGCGGGCCGGGCGTTCGACATCGTCCCAGATCTCCGGCACCGACAGACAGCCCTCCTCAAACGCCGCCTTCTCGTCGGACGCCCAGGTGATCTTGGGGTTGATATAGGCCACCGGGTTCTTCTTGCCGTCCTTCTGGTCCAGATCAATCACCAGCACGCGCTTGGCGACCCCGATCTGGATGGCAGCCAGGCCAATGCCATCGGCGGCGTACATGCTCTCTGCCATGGCGTCGACCAGGGTGCGAATCTCGTCGGTCACGGCATCCACGTCAGTGGACACCGCTTGGAGGCGCGGATCAGGGGCGGTTAAGATGGGTCGCGCGATCATGGGCTGGAAATAGGCGCTCATGCCAATTGGGTCAAGGATTCATGGAATTAGCATTGATTATACTGTCGATTGCAGTGTTGGCGGCCGCCGCCATGCTGGCCTTTGCACGGCGTGCGCCAGCACCGACGCCCGATTCCCGGCTGGATGCGGTGCTGTCCGGCCAGGGCGACATTTCCGGCCAGTTCAAGGCCGCCATCCAGGCCCAGGCGGAACTGCAGCGCACCCTGGACGAGCGTATCGCGGCGCTGGACAAGCGGCTGGGCGAGAACCTGACAGACAGCGCCACCAAGACAGCCGCCAGCATCGCCGGCATCGGCGAGCGGCTGGTGGTAATCGATGAAGCACAGAAGAACATCTCGGCCTTGTCGGGCCATGTCGTGTCCCTGCAACAGGTCCTGTCCAACAAGCAGTCGCGCGGCGCCTTCGGCCAGGCCCAGATGGAAGAGATCGTGCGCGATGGCCTTCCGTCCACGCTCTACGACTTCCAGTTCACCCTTTCCAACCGCAACCGGCCCGACTGCATCATCCGCATGCCCGGCAACGCGGCAGTCCTGGTGATCGATTCCAAGTTTCCACTGGAAGGCTTTGAGGGCATCCGCCGCGCCGCGACGGAGGAAGACAAGAAAATCGCATTCGCCCAGGTGCGTGCCACCGTCGCCAAGCATGTGGCCGATATCGCCGAAAAATACCTGATCCCCGGCGAAGTGCAGACCCCGGCCATCATGTTCGTGCCGTCGGAATCCATCTATGCCGACCTGCATGACGGCTTTTCCGACGTGATCCAGAGGGCGCACCGCGCCAATGTCATCGTGGTGTCGCCCAACATCCTGATGCTGGCGATCAACACCATCCAGACGGTGATGAAGGATGCGCGCATGCGCGAACAGGCCGATCTGATCCGCACGGAAGTGGGCGTGCTGCTGAACGATGTGCGGCTTCTGAGCGACAGGGTGAGCAAGCTGCAAACCCACTTCAACCAGGCCGATGCCGACATCAAGAACATCCTGATCTCAACCTCCAAGATCACCAACCGCGCAGAAAAGATCGAAAAGGTCGAACTGGCCCCGCCGGAAGGCACCAAAAGCCTGACCTAGAGAGCGCGGCGCGCCTTGAAGGCAGCGCTGAGCGTGCCTTCATCTAGATAGTCGAGTTCGCCGCCCACCGGCACACCATGGGCCAGCCGTGTGACCTTCATGTCGCCCAGAAGGTCCATCAGGTAATGCGCCGTGGTCTGGCCTTCGACCGTGGCGTTCATGGCCAAAATCACTTCTTCGATGCCTTTTACGCGCTCCAGCAGGCCGCCGACATTCAGCCGGTCCGGCGTCACCCCATCCAGCGCCGACAGCGCCCCGCCCAGCACATGATAGCGGCCGCGAAACACGCTGGCCCGTTCCAGTGCCCATAGATCGGCGACGTCTTCCACCACGCACAGGATATGCGGATCGCGGCGGGCGTCGCTGCAGATGGCACAAGGGCTCTGCGTATCGAGATTGCCGCACACCTGACAGGTGAGAATCGCGTCAGCTGCGTCGCGCAGACTGGCGGCCAGCGGTTCCAGCAAGGTGTCGCGCTTTTTCAGGAGCGCCAGCGCCGCGCGGCGGGCCGAACGCGGTCCCAGCCCCGGCAGTTTGGACAGCAGCTGAATCAGCCGCTCGATTTCCGAGCCGATGGCCGCCATCAGGAGGCGGCATCGCTTTCCGGCATGGCGGGCGCGATATCCTCACTCACCACATCGCGCACCGCGACGATTTCGGCGCCGGGGAAGCGGTCCAGCACAGCGCGGACAATCGGCTCCTGCGCCACCGCTTCAAAGCGAGCCACCTTGGCCGACTGTTTCTGTTCGGCCAAGGTGGGCGCACCGCCCTGGCTGGCGATGGACACCGCCCAGCGTGCGCCGGTCCAGTTGCGCAATTTCTGCTGCAGGTCGCCCGCCAAAGTGCGCGGCGCGCGTGCGTGGGGGCGAAACTCGATGCGCCCCGGCTCCAGATGCACCAAGTGCACGTAATTCTCCAACGCCACGCGCAGGATGGGCGCGTTGTTGGCGGCCGCTAGGGCAACCATGTCTTCCAGGTTGCGGATGGACGCACTGGGAGCGCCTTCGGGCTGAGGCTGCGGCGCGCGCATGGCGCCGCCGGACACGACTGGTGCGCGGGGCGATGACGACGGCGCAGCCGCTGCCCCGCGCGGCGCCGGCATCTCACCACCTTCGAGCAAGTCTTTCACCAGCTTGTCGGTGGGCGGCAGTTCGGCCGCGTAAGACAAGCGGATCAGCGACATTTCGCAGGCCGAGATGGGGCGGGTTGCATCGCGCACTTCAAACAGACCCCTGAGCAGGATCTGCCAGGTGCGCGTCAGCGCTGCAACGGAAAGCTTGGCCGCCAGCTCGGCGGCGCGCTTGGCTTCGCCAGAGCCGCCGTCAAAGAAGCCTTGCGCCGCGGGCGCGACTTTCAACCGCGTCAGGAAATGGGACGTCTCCAGCAAATCCTGCATCACCGCCAGCGGATCCGCGCCGGCATCATACAGGCCGCCCAGGTCGGTCAGGGCTTCGGCAATCTTGCCGCCCATCAGCTTTTCAAAGATGTCCAGCACACGGCCGCGATCGGCCAGGCCCAGCATCTGGCGTACCTTGTCGGCGGTGATCATGTCGCCTTCGCCATGCGCAATGGCCTGATCCAGCAGCGACAGCGAATCGCGCGCCGAACCTTCGGCAGCCCGCGCGATCAGTGCCAGCGCACTTTCCTCGATTTTAACCTTTTCTTTTTCGGCCAAAGTCGCCAGATAAGCGGCGAGTTCGGCGCTGTCTATACGGCGCAGATCGAAACGCTGGCAGCGCGACAGCACCGTCACTGGGACCTTACGGATCTCGGTGGTGGCGAAGACGAACTTCACATGCGGCGGCGGCTCTTCCAGGGTCTTGAGCAACCCGTTGAAGGCTTGCTTGGACAGCATGTGCACTTCGTCGATGATATAGACCTTGTAGCGGGCCGAGACCGGGGCATAGCGCACGCCTTCGATGATCTCGCGGATATCGTCGATGCCGGTGCGGCTGGCCGCTTCCATTTCCTGCACATCGACATTGCGCGATTCCGAAATGGAGACGCAGGGCTCGCACAAGCCGCAAGGCTGGATGGTGGGCTGGGTATTTTTGCCGTCGGGCCCAATGCAGTTCAGGGCGCGGGCGATGATGCGCGCGGTGGTAGTTTTTCCCACCCCGCGCACGCCGGTCAGCATGAAGGCATGGGCGAGGCGGCCCGTCGCACAGGCGTTGGACAGGGTGCGCACCAGCGCCTCCTGCCCGATCAGGCCGGTGAAATCGGTGGGGCGGTACTTGCGCGCCAATACGCGGTAGGGCTGTGCGGGCGCGGGGGGGGTGGCCATGCCGGACTATAGCAAGCGCCCCGCCGAAAGGGGCAGTTTTTGCTCGCAAAATCTGGGGAAAGGTGGAAGCCGGCGACCCACAGCAGATTCGGTATGGCTGCTACCTTCCGGTCCTGACCAGGTTAGCGAGTGCTACGTCCACCGACTTCCGGGCGGGGATATAGGATTTCCCGTGGAAAAATGCGAGTCATGGCGGATGAGCCCCATGGCATTTTCCGGCAATCCCCTGGACCGGGCCAGCTACCAACGCGCCGATGCCGTCTGGCTGGCAGCGCAGGCGGCCCGGGGCCTGTTCCTGCCCTTCTGGCAGAACCGGCCTTTTGTAGTTTCAGATCGCGCAGGGTTCCTGCCCTGGCGCGGCGCATGGGACGGCGCGACATCCGTGTTTCTGGGACTGGACGGCGATCAACCGCTGTTCGCCGTCGACCTGGCGGGCGACACCGAACCGCAACTGGACGGCGGCGGCTTCCAGAAAATGCGCCCTGCCGCCTTCGTATTGCCAGCGCGCGACACCGCCATTGCCGGCCAGGCCAAGGCCCTGCTGGACTGGCACAAGCGCCACGGCTACTGTCCCAATTGCGCAATGGCCACGCAGATCTGCGATGGCGGTTATCGCCGCACCTGCCCCCGATGTGGCGTCGAACATTTTCCCGGCACCGATCCGGTGGTGATCATGCTGCCGATTTTCGGGGATGAATGCCTGGTGGGCCGCAACCCGCGTTTCCCACCCCAGCTTTATTCGGCCTTTGCCGGGTTCGTGGAGCCGGGCGAGAGCATGGAAGAAGCAGTGCGCCGCGAACTGCGCGAGGAAGTGAACCTGGGGACGGGCGAGGTCACCTATCACGCCACCCAGCCCTGGCCGTTTCCGTCCTCCTTAATGCTGGGATGTTATGCCCAGGCGTTGAGCCGCAATTTCGCGATCGACCGCAACGAGATCGAAGAGGCGCGCTGGCTGACAAAGGACGAGGTGCGCACGCGCCTGGCGGGCGGCATCGAAGACGACATGAAGCTGCCAGTCACCATCGCCATCGCCCATCACCTGCTGAAGGATTGGGCGGGAACGTGAACGCGTTTCTCACCGTCTGCTTTGCGATCATCGCGGCCCTGTTCGCCAGTGTCGGACAGGCGGGAGCACCAGGCTATGTCGCGGTGATGAGCCTGTTCGGCCACGGCTCCGGCGTGATCAAGCCGGTGGCGCTGGCGCTGACGACCCTGGTCGCGGCCATCGGCGTCTTCGGCTTTCATCGCGCGGGATTGCTGCGCGTGCGCGATTGGACGCCCTTCGCGGTGCTGGGCATTCCGGCTTCCGTGATTGGCGGGCTGATTGACCTGCCGCCATCCAACTTTCGCGGCGCCATGACCGTTATCCTGCTGGTCGCGGGCGCGCAGATGGCCTGGGCCGCGCGCATGACGCCCCAATTGGACGCGCGGGCACATAACAAGCCGCCGCTGATCCCGGCTATCATTTGCGGCGGCGTCAGCGGGCTTCTGGCGGGCATCACGGGCATCGGCGGCGGATTGTTCGTGGCTGCCACGATGCTGCTGCTGGGCTGGACACCGACCAAGCGCGTTGCCGCCTGCGCCCAGACCAGCAATCTCTAACACCGCCAGCTTTGCCTTCATCGCCATCTGGCTGGCGCATCCAGCGCTGCCGCCCCAGTTGCCCGCTTGGTCGCTGGCGGCCGCATTGGGCGGCATGCTGGGCGTGTGGGTCAGCAGCCGCTACCTGCCCGCCAAGGCGCTGCGCTTCATGCTGGCGGCGATCCTGCTGACATCGGGAATCAGGCTTACGTTGAGCTGATTATTTCTTCTTTTCCGCGCCTGTGCCCTTGGCTGCAACCTGCAGCAGCGAACTGCAGACTTCCACCAGCCGGTGCACGTTCACGACCATCTCCATGACAATCGAGACCTTGTTGTCGCCAAGAAGCTTGATGGAGGTGACTTTGACTGTGCTGGCGGGGGCGTTCATGGAATGAACTGTTTCCCAGCGTACAATTTTGGCAATGCTCCCGCGCCGGCGGGCTCAGGGCATGTCTTTGCGGAAGGGCGATGCAGGATACGCCCCCATCACCGACATCTTCGCCGTCTGGAATTCCAGCTCCTTCAGCGCGGCGGCGACGTTCGGCTGGTCGGGATGGCCCTGGATGTCGGCATAGAACTGGGTGGCGTTGAACGAACCGCCCAGCTGGTAGCTCTCCAGCTTGGTCATGTTCACGCCATTGGTGGCGAAAGCGCCCAGCGCCTTGTAGAGCGCGGCTGGCGCGTTCTTCACCTGGAAGATGAAGCTGGTCACCACCTTGCCCCTGTTGGGCGCGCGTTCGTCCTGGCGCGACATGATCAAAAAGCGCGTGGCGTTGTGATGCTCGTCTTCGACATCGGCCTGCAAAATCTTCAGGCCATAGAACTCCGCCGCCAGGGTGGAAGCGATGGCCGCGGCGCTTTTGTCGCCCAGTTCGGCGATGTGCTTGGCCGAACCGGCCGTATCGTACCAGTTATGCGCCACCAGTTTTCGGTTGCGCAGGATGGTGCGGCACTGGGCCAGCGCCGGCGCCTGGCTGTAAACGCTTTTGATGTCTTCCAGCGTCGCATCCTTCAGGCCCAACAACTGGTGCCGGATGGGGAGGAAATGTTCGCCCACGATATGCAGGCCCGAATCCGGCAGTAGATGATGGATATCGGCGATGCGGCCGATCAGCGAATTTTCCACCGGGATGATGACCAGATCCGTGTCGCCGGACTTGGCCGCCTCGATGGCGTCTTCGAAAGTGGGCTTGGGGATCGCGGCGGCATGCGGCACCGCTTCGCGCGCCGCCAGATTGGCATAGGCGCCCGGCTCGCCCTGAAAGGCGACACGCCTGGCATTGGCAATGGTCTTGATCACGACAGCAGCTTTCGGGCCCGTTCCAAATCGGCGGGAGTATCGACAGACAAGGGCGCTTCGTCCACACGCGCCACCGCAATGCTCATGCCCGCTTCCAGCGCCCGCAGCTGTTCCAGCTTCTCGCGCCTTTCCAGCGCCGATGGCGGCAGAGCGACAAAGCTTTCCAGCGTCTCGCGCCGATAGGCGTAAAGACCGACATGATGATAGAGCGTGCCTTCACCGCCCGGTGCGGTGGTGCGGGTGAAATACAGCGCCCGGCCCAGCCGCTCATCGGCGTCCCAGGCCACTACCGCCTTGACCACGGCGGGGTTGGTTTCGTCGGCGGCATTGTCGATGGGGGCGGCCAAAGTGGCGATATCGGCCCCCGATTTTTCCAGGGCCTCGACCACGGTCTTGAGCTGGCCCGGGTCCAGGGCCGGCAGATCGCCCTGCAGGTTCACCACCACGTCATGCGCGCCCTTGGGGTCGATTGTCTTGAGGGCCGCCCAGATCCGGTCGGAGCCCGACGGCAGATTTTGGTCGGTCAGGACCGCCCGCCCCCCCGCCTTTTCCACGCAAGCGACGATTTCGTCCTCGCCCGCTGCCACCACCACCGGCCCCAGGCCGGCCGCGATTGCCCGGGCCCAGACCCGCACGATCATGGGCTGACCCGCGATATCGGCCAGCGGCTTGCCCGGCAGCCGCATCGAGGCCATCCGGGCGGGGATCAAAAGGACTGGGTTCATGACGGTTCCATCGCCTGCGCCTCTTTAGGCCGGGAATGGCGCTAAGGCCAGCTGCCGCCTACAAATTATGCGACGCTTCGCCGCAATGACGTGGGGGCCGCGGCGGGTAATGTCGCCCCGTATTTTGCCGGGACCCACCCGGCTTTGGGGAGAGCCATGGATTCCTTCGAGTGGAACAAGATCATCGGTGCCGTTCTAGGCACGGCGATCTTCATCTTCGTCGTCCGCGTCGTGGCCGAGAACATCTATGAACCCGAAAAGCCAGAAAAACCCGGCTATGTCGTTGAAGGCGTGACCGAGCCTCCGGCCGGCGTCGGCGCTGCCGCGCCTGTCGCCGAAACCCTGCCTGATTGGGGCACCGTGCTGGCCAAGGCCGACGTTGCCGCGGGCAAGTCGACTGGGGCCAAGTGCGAAGCCTGCCACGATCTGTCGGCTGCCAAGACCGTCAAGATCGGCCCGCCGCTGTTCGGCGCGGTGGACCGCGCCCGCGCCTCGATCGCCGGCTTCTCGTATTCGGCGGCCATAAAGAGCAAACCGGGCAACTGGAGCTATGACGAGCTGTTCAAGTTTATTAAGTCGCCGGGCGCTTACATCCCGGGCACCAAGATGAGCTTCGCCGGTATCTCCAAGATTGACGATCGCATCAATCTGATCGCCTATCTGCGCAGCAATGCCGATGCGCCGGCCGCTATCCCGGCGCCCAAGCCCGCTGCCGATCCCGCCGCTGCCGCACCGGCTATCGGCGCCGCTCCGGCCGCCGTCGATGGCGCGCCGGTCAAGGGTCCCAACAGTCCGACCTTGCCGCCCGCGTCCAAAGGCAATTAACGGAACTTGGCAGGACTGTCAGGCAAGCCCAATGTCTTGTTCCAGTTGCCTCCGGGATGGGACGCGCTGAGCAAGGCGCTGTTCGGCCATGCCGCCTTCAACAGCTTTCTGCACGGCAAGGATCATTACGCCCCGCAGCAGATCGACTATTTTGTCGGCTTCCGCCCGCCGCACGGATTCCTCAAAGGCTTGCCGCGCCTGAAAGCGATCTTCTCGCTGGGCGCGGGTGTCGACGGTTTTCTGCGCGATCAGGAATTTCCCCGCCACCTACCGGTGGTGCGCTTCGTGGACGAAACGCTGCAGCGGGAAATGGCGCAGTACGTCACCATGCACGCCCTTATCGTGCACCGCCATCAGCGCGCGTTCGACGAAGCGCAGAAGGCGCACCTGTGGCAGCAACGCATGCTGTCGCGCGCCAGCCGTGACGTGCGCATCGGCATATTGGGCATGGGCGATATCGGCGCGGTGACGGCGGAGAGCCTGCAGATGTTCGACTTTCAGGTATTCGGCTGGAGCCGCAGCCACAAGACCGTTCCGGGTGTGACCAGCTTTGCCGGTGCACAGGAATTGCCGCAGTTCCTGGCTCAATGCGACATGATAGTGTGCATGCTGCCGCTGACTCCTGAAACCGAAGGCATCCTGAATGCCCAGCTGTTCGCCGGACTTCCGCAAGGCGCCTGGGTGATGAATGTAGGACGCGGGGGGCATTGCAACGAACAGGATCTGGTGGCGGCGCTGGACAGCGGCCATCTGGGCGGCGCGGTGCTGGATGTGTTCCAGACCGAACCCTTGCCGCAGGACAATGTGCTGTGGAGCCATCCCAAGGTGACGGTGACGCCGCACATCGCCGGCATCACCGATCCGCGCAACGCAGCAGCCTTTGTGGTGGATTGCGTCACGCGCGCCGAAACCGGCGCACCGTTCAAGAATGTCGTGGACTTGAACCAGGGCTACTGATGTCTGTTGCCAGCCGGATCAAGGATGCCGCGGCGGAGCTGTTCATCGGCGGCGAGCGGCGCGGCGTGTTCCGCAAGTTGTAGACCTTTGAACGCGACCTGAGCGAATATCCCAAACTCGAGGTGCTGGCACAGAACTATCCGGTGATCCGCGCCGAATGCGAGTGTCTGATCCACAGCCAGCTGCGCCTTCCCGAGATGGAAGAGCTGACCAGCTTTACCTCCGGCGGCATCCACCAGATTGCCTAGAAGAATTCCATCTTCAAATCCGGAGAATTCATCGAGGAAAATTGCGCCCAGGCGCCCAGGACCGCCGCGCTGCTACGGGACATTCCCGGCATCTACACCTCCTTCTTTTCGGTGCTGGAGCCAGGCCCGCATATCAAGGCGCACTGGGGTTACTGGAAAGGCTTTGTCCGCTATCACCTGGGCATGCTGATCCCCGCCAACAACCGCGACAATACCTGCTAGATCCGCATCAACCCCGAGGCGCAGGCGCGGGGCGATGATCGCGCTCAGATCGAACAGGGCGAGAAATGTTTCTGGCATGACGGCGAAACAGTTCTGTTCGACGACACGTTCCTGCACGATGCCGCCAACAATGCCGATCCGGTCCGCATGGTGATTTTCCTGGGCGTGGCGCGCAAGATGGTGTGGCCGCTGGCGCTGCTGAACCGACAGTTCCTGTGGATCACCCACAAGGACAAGTCGGTGCGCGAGATTCGCGCCAACGCGAAGATTAAAGCCGCCTGATCGACGTCACCGGGCTAGCAATTTTTTCAATGCGCGCCACCGCGTCCGCCAAGGGCTCGATCGCCGCCTGCATGTGATAAGCATTGGCATGTAGCAGGCGCGTTTCGTCCAGCATCACGCCCATATGGCCCTTCCAGAATACCAGATCCCCCCGCTGTGACGCCGCGCGAACCGGTTCACCCAGCTCCTTCTCCATCATGTCGGTGTCGCGCGGCACCGCCTTGCCAACCGCCTGCAACGCGGTCTGAATCAGGCCCGAGCAATCCAGCCCGGCCGCCGTCTTGCCACCCCAGACATAGGGTACGCCGACAAAGCGTTCAGCAATCGCGACAAAATCCTTCTCCAACAGCGGTTCGAGATGCCGCTGGTGAACATACTGGTATTCACCGATCCGCACATAGTCGCCCTGGCGATCCAGCACCGGAACGCGCGCATTCAGCGGCAGAAAATCCTGGACAGCGGTTTTAAGATCCGGCGCAAAAAAGACCGGCGCCATCAAGACCGAAACAATGGCGTCCGTCGAGAACAGCGGACGTGCCCCAAGTTCGAAAATATATCCCACATAGCGATCGTTTTCCGCCTGCCCCCACAGCCAGTCGCCTTCTTCATAGACGGTGAAAACTTCGCCGAACAAAAGTTCGCTGTCCTGGGCAGAACCGAACGTCGGCTCCACGCACAGCGCAGCGCGGCCCACGCCGATGGAATATTTGACGCCTTGCGCATAAAGCGGCGCATCCACCATACCCTTGAGATGCGCCGCCGCCAGGTCGGGCCGCGCCGGTGTCAGCCTCTTATCGGCCATAGCGCTCTTTCAGCAACGTATAAATGGCCCGCGCGCCATTGGCTTCGCCGCCGATGGGACGCCCCGGCTTGGCCCGGTCGATCCATGCAGGAATATCCAGATGCGCCCAGCTTCTGGTTTTGGACACAAAGCGATTGAGGAACAGCGCCGCGGTGATGGCACCGGCATAGCTGTAGGCAGGATTGTTGTTGAGGTCGGCCACCCGGCTGGTCAGTGTATCTTCATAGCCGCGCCACAGAGGCAGTCTCCACAGAGGGTCCTGGACCGCAGTGCCAACGCGCACCAGATCATTCGCCAGCGTCTCGTCATCGGTGAAGAAGGGCGGCAGCTCCATGCCGGTCGCGGCACGCGCGGCGCCGGTCAGCGTGGCGACATCGATCATCAATTCGGGCTTCTGGTCATCGGCATCTGCCAGCGCATCAGCCAGCACCAGCCGGCCTTCGGCGTCGGTGTTGCCGATTTCTACCGTCAGGCCCTTGCGGCTTTTGAAGACATCGCCCGGACGCATGGCATCGCCGGACACCAAATTTTCCACTGCCGCAATCAAAACCCGCAGGCGCAGATTCAATTTTGCGCCCATCACCATGCCCGCCACCGCCAGCACACAGGCCGCGCCGCCCATATCCTTCTTCATGGTCAGCATTGCGGAGGACGGCTTAAGATCCAG
>JAPLPI010000364.1 GCA_026400305.1 Alphaproteobacteria bacterium
AAATCAGTCTGACGGCACAAAAATGCAGGTGTCTGCAACACATCCACCACAGACGCGACAGGTGTAAGTTCGTCTATGCTGTGCACATCGGTCAGTACCGGCAGTCCAAAGTTCTTCCTGATGTCGGCAAAGATCGGCAGCGCATTTTCCAGGCCAATGCCGCGCGCTGTGCTGGCGCTGGTGCGGTTGGCCTTGTCGAAGCTGGTCTTGTAGATCAGCCCCACCCCAAGCTTGCCGCAGGCTTCCTTCAGCGCGCCGGCCATGTCGAAGGCATGGGCCCGGCTTTCGAGCTGGCAGGGCCCGGCGATGATGGTGAGCTTCTTAGCGTTGCCGATCTCGACATTGCCCAGCCTAACGACAGAATTGGGTGTGACGACAGGATTCTGGTTCATGCCGCCCTTGTTCTAAACGGCGGGAAGATCGGCAAACCGGCCTAGTTGATGACCGGTGCGGTGGCGGCCGAGGCCGCCACGCCCGAGAAGGGCGCCATGAAGTTCACCACATCCGAGAAGAAGGTATTGTGCACCTTGACCACGTCGCCGGGGCGGATGGTGGTCGTGCGGTCCACCGGCACTTTCTGTTCAGTGTTGCTGCCTTCGCGGCGGATAAAGATCACGCTCTCCACCGCCGTGGACGTGAAGCCACCCGCAAGCGCAATGGCGTTCAGCGCATTCATGTGATCAACTTAAGGATACTGGCCGGGACGGTTGACCGCACCGATAATGTAGAAGGGTCGGTAGGTAGAAACTTCCACCGACACGCGCGGCTGTTTCAGATAGCCCTGCGCCAGCGAGCCACCGATGGCCGCCTCCAGCTGCTGCGAGGTATAACCGGCGGCGCGCACCTGCCCGATCAGCGGCAGCCGCACAAAGCCCGAGCCGTCAATCGTGAAGTCGCCCGACAGGTCGGTTTCCCCGAACACAATCAGGCGCATCTTATCGCCCGGGCCCAGCACATAATCGGCATTGTCGGTGCGGCCCGCCGTCTCCTGCTGGTAATAGGCGTAAGGGTCGCCACGCATCGGCGAGGCAGACGCCAGGCGCGGCGACGGATAGGACGGCGCGGCCGGCATCACCGGCTTGTAGCCATAGGCTTCCGACTGCGGTGCATAACCATAGCTTTGCGCCAGCGGCGCGGTGCCTTGCGAGGGCTTGTAGCCATAAGGTTCTTTGGATACTGGCGCGGGCTGGTAGCTGGGCGCCGGCGCATAGGCCTGCGGCGCCTGGGTCGGCTGCGGCTGATAGGCCGGCGGCGGCGACACGGTCACTGCTGCCGGGCTGCTGTTCAGAGTGCTGTAATAACCATTGGGCGCGGTACTCGAACCAGGCACCGACGCGAAACTCGGCGCGGTCAGAGAATTAGCGGGCGGGAGCACGGTGTCGTAATTGTCACCGGGAAAACGCTTGAGGCCGTAATTGCCATCACCGGCGGCGTGGGCATGGCCCGTGATGGCGAGCAGCAACAGACCGGCCAAGACAATGGCGGCAGCGCGCGTCAGAAAAAGTGGTACGGAACGGCCCATGTGCGATCCTAGTAGGGCGCGTCTTACTTATTCCCTAGCGTTTCGGGGCTTGCAGTTAAGGACCTGTTAATGGGTATAAACAGGCATGACAAAGCTTTTCGCGGTTTACCTGGGCGGCCGCGCGCCAAAGGCCAATACCGAGCTGCATGACGTGGTGTTCGCCGTGGGGATTCGGATCGAGGACACCTATCCCCAATTGCTGGAAAAATGGTTCGGCAATCCGGTTGGTCTGCACCTGGACAGCTGGCTGGAACTGGACGTGGTGGACGGCTACCGGGTCACGCTGTCCAGCGCGCCCTCATCCCAATCCGAAAAACTTTTCTTCGTAAACCTGGGCGCCTATGACAACAACTTCACCGAACTGCATGCCAACGGCTTTTATGTTGCCACCTCACCGGAAGGAGCCAAGAAGCGCGCTCTCGCCCAGTATTTC
>JAPLPI010000411.1 GCA_026400305.1 Alphaproteobacteria bacterium
CAGCGCACAGCAGTCCATGGACCTTTGCGTCCAAGGAACAACCTCTGCCTGCGCCGCGATCGTCGCCAACGGCCCGCTCAACCTAGCGTCAACTACGATTACCCAGGCGATTTCGACCGCGTTCAACTTGGCCTCCACTGTCACCGACGGCTTCGACATGGAAAGCAGCTATCGCTTTACCCTGGACGAGTGGAACGTTCCGGGTAACTTCAACTTGCGCCTGCTGGCAACCCATGTGAGCTCGTTCAAGACGACGTCGGGCGTTCTGGGCACCTTCCCGCAGCAATCTGCCGGTGCCAACGGCGGCAATACCCCGCTGTGGAAAATGCTGGGCGTCCAGACCTATGCCGCTGACCGTTGGAGCCTCAGCTTCACCGAACAGTTTATCAGTGACGGCGTTCTCAACAAGCAGTACATACAGTGCACCACCGCCTGCCCGCTCCCGACCGCCAACAATCCGACGGTCAACAACAACTACATCCCGGGTGCCTTCTACCTTGGAATTGGCGGCACTTTTGACCTGAATGAAAAATGGCAGATTTTCAGCAAGGTAGACAACGTCACTAATGTCAATCCGCCGCCAATCGCCGCGACGGCTGCCAACAGCAACGCCGTTAATCCCAGCCTTTATGACACCGCCGGCCGGATGTACCGTATTGGCATCAGGGTAAATATGTAAAAACAATTGCTTACGGGGCCAGCCGCCTAGAAGAGCATAAAATTAACTGATGAAGCCCGGCATGAAGTCGCGCTTAAATCTTATTTTATAATAAAAGCATTTGCCCATTCGGCTATGAATTTCGGCCAGCATGGCGTTACTCAGCGTGATAGCGCGTGCTGCACCATCTGGATAAAACACCAATTATGCAGTAGCCTCAAATCCTCTGGATTAAAATATCCGGCAGTTTAGGGAGGCATAATGGATCGACGCAAATTCATGCAGGCGGCTACCATTGGGGCGACGGCCGTTAGCGCCAGTACGATCGGCGCAGCAGCCCAGAAATCTGCCATCCCCATCATCGACACTCATGTGCATCTCTACGATCCTACCCGGCCGCAAGGAATCCCGTGGCCGGGGCCTGAGCAACCGGCCAGCATCTATCGTCGCTTCCTCCCGGAAGATTACCGCAAGATCGCCGAACCTTTTGGCGTGGTGGGGATGATCGAGACCGAGTGCAGTGGCTGGATTGAAGACAATTACTGGGTGATGGACGTCTCCCGGAATGAACCCATTGTGGTGGGAGAGGTCGGCGACCTACTTCTGGGCCATCCCGATTACCGTGAACATCTTGCCCGGCTACGCAAGAATCCGCTCTATGTCGGTATCCGCGTTTCAAATCTCTGGGGCCGGAATGTGGAAGAATTGCTTAAGAAGCCGCGGGTCTGGGACGATCTCAAGGCGCTGTCAGACGCAGGCTTGACGATGGACTTTGGCGGCGGACCGCGAGAAGTGCGTCAACTGCTCCAGATCACCGACCGAATTCCCGGCCTGCGGGTCGTGATCAATCACCTGCCGGGCGCGCGGGTGCCCGATGATCCCACCGAGCGCGCCACCTGGCAAAAAAACACCCAAGAGCTGGCAAAGCGTCCGCATATCTAGAGCCGATGAGCACCTTTGGAGAATTGGTGTCTCTGGACCACGAATATTTCACGCCCAAGGGCCACGAGGTTATGGAGAAGGTCTTCTGGAAGAATTCGCTTGCCGCCTACCGCTGGAAAAAGCGCCGTGCCAACCAGCCCAGCCTCGCCTGACCGGCAATACTAATTAAAAGGTCCACTGCAATGATGAAGTACATCGCCGGTGCCGTTGTTCTCGCAGCCCTATGGGCTAGCCCATCCCTAGCGCAGACGCCCGCCGGCTTTTCCGCACCTCCAAAGCAGTTCGAAAGCATGTGCGAGGGCTGCCATGGCGAGGGCGGCGCTGGCGGCGACCGGGCCCCCTCGCTGATGAACAATATCACACTGCGCTCCATGAACGAGGCGCAGATTCGCGACCTGCTAAAAAGCGGCACCCCTGGTGGTATGCCAGCATTCAGCAACCTGCCGGACAGCGATCTACGGCAACTGACGGGGTGGCTGCGGTCCCTCAACCAGTCTGCCTCCGACACTAAGCCTGCCGGAAATGTAGCCGCTGGAGAGGCTCTATTCTTAGGTAAGGGCCAATGCGCTAGCTGTCACATGGTTCAAGGCCACGGCAATGCGAGCGGACCAGACCTGTCTGCCATCGGCCGCCGCGACACCGTGCGCGAGCTGGAGCTTGTGCTGGAAAACCCCACATCCCAGATGGGTATTCACACCACAGCAAGCTGCCCACGATGGGCCTTCTGCCCGGATGACTGCTGGCGCGTCGTCAATGTGAAGATGCGCGATGGCAGCGCCTTGCGTGGCTTCGCCCGCGGCCGAGCCGAACACGACCTAGAGCTCCAGACCTTGGAAGGACGCCTGCTTTTCCTGACTGACAAACAATACGCGCAGATTGTGCCAGAGAAGAATTCCATCATGCCGCCCTTCAAGGGCAGCGCGGAGGAACGTCGCGACCTGATCGCCTATCTCGCCAGCCTAGGCGGCGGCGAAAAACCTGCACCAAAGCCCCACATGGAAGAGAAAATCTCCGTGGAAGCCATAGACGCGGTGCTCAACCCCAAGTCAGGCGAATGGCCGACCTACAACGGCGTGCTGGGCGGCAATCGTCACAGTCCGCTCAGCCAGATTAACACCGGCAATGTCGACCGGCTGCAGATGGAATGGGTTTATTCCCTGGAGACGCCAAATCTGGAGACCACACCCATTGTCGTGCATGGCGTGATGTATGTCACCTCGGCGGACAAGGTGTGCGCCTTGGGCGCGGGCAGCGGTCGCCAGCTCTGGTGTTTCGCCTATACCGAGCCCACGGAAGATGGTCGGCGCCGCAATCCAGGGGCGATGAATCGCGGCGTGGCGATCCTGGCTGACCGGGTCTTCTTTGCCACCACCGATGCACATCTCATCTGCCTGAACCGGCTGACCGGAGGGCTGATGTGGGACGTCAAAATGCCCCAGACCAAGGGCGCCTTCGGCTCCAGCTCGGCACCCATGGTGGTGTGAGACCTGGCACCGTGCCGCGGCCCGGCGAGCCAGGTTCCGAAACCTGGAAGGGTACCGCCATTGGTATAGGCGGCGGGGCTACCTGGCTGACCGGATCGTATGATGCGCAAACCGGCACGCTCTATTGGACGGTCGGCAATCCGTTTCCTGCCACCGACGCGGCCGAGCGCGGTGGCGAGAACCTTTACACCAATTGCGTGATCGCGCTGGATGTAAAGACTGGCATGCTGAAATGGTATTACCAGTTCACGCCGCACGACCTACATGACTGGGACGCGACCGAGCCGGTGCTTCTGGTCGATGCCGACTATGGCGGCCATCCGCGCAAGCTTCTGCTGCAGGCCAACCGCAACGGCTTTATGTTCGTGCTCGACCGGATCACGGGCGAATTCCTTACGGCCAAGCCTTTTGTCCGAAAAATGAACTGGGCCAGCGGCTATGGCGCCGACGGAAAGCCACATCTACTGCCCGGCAACGATGTAACGCCGGCCGGCGTGAAGGGATGCCCCTCCGTGCGGGGTGCCACCAACTGGTACGCAACTTCCTTCAGTCCCGAAACAAAGCTGTTCTACGTGATGGCGGTGGAGGATTGCAGCATCTACCGGCAGACCTCAAAGGAGAGTCAGGGTTATGAGGGCGTGCGCGATCCCAACGACCCTGGCCTGAAATATCTCCGGGCGCTGGATATCCAGACTGGAAAAACGGTGTGGGAAATCCCGCAAGAAGGACCCCAGGAAGCCAATTATTCCGGTGTCCTGAGCACCGCCGGCGGCCTGGTGTTCTATGGCGAGACCGGCGGCGGGTTTGCTGCGGTCGATGCTAAGAACGGCAAGACCCTATGGACAATCCATGGGAACCAGGCCTGGAGGGGATGTCCGATGACATATGTGCTGAACGGACGCCAGTATATTGCCGTGGCATCCGGCAGCAACATTTTGACCTTCGCGCTGAAGTAAAACACCGGAAGAAATTTAGGCAGGCTGTGGGTAGTAGCGTGGTAAGCGCCCTGCCCGCTCGCGAGCACCCCCAGTCTTTCCAAGGACCTAGCCTGTCCGTCCAGGTCGGCCTAATATCTGCTTTGCACAAAAAGCGGACATTCCTACTCGTAAAATTATTGGCTAGGAAGTTTGCCTTGACCATCACCCTTTTGATGTCCGACAGCTTGGCGCATCCGGCTGCGGCGGCCGCCTGGACTAGTTCCTGCTGCAGAATCTCGATTAGGCGTTGTGCGCCGGAAACGCCGAATGCCCCAAGCCCCCACCTTGTTGTCCGTCCGATCATGACGGCATTGGCGCCCAGTGCGAGCGCCTTGAAGATATCGGCGCCACGACGGACGCCACTATCGAACAGAATTGGTATCCGGCCATTCACAGCAGTCGCGATCTCCGGTAGGACCTCAAGTGTAGACGGACCGTAGTCCATCGAGCGTCCGCCGTGATTTGACACGATGATCGCGTCCGCGCCGTGCTCGATCGCTAACTTAGCATCTTCCGGATCCAAGATACCTTTGATCACAAGCTTGCCTTTGACCATTTTCCGCATGTCGTCGATATATTGCCACGTGTACCATAAGCGCCCGCCGTTGATCCGGTACCGTGCCGCACCGGTTGGCGCCTCAGCTCCACCTCCAGCGCCAAAACCGATCGCTCGAACACGCCCGCCGAAATTACGGTCTTGCTGCGTACGTTCATAATAAGACGCCTGCTGATCGACGGTGACGATGATGCCGTTGCAGCCGGAATTTTGGTAAGTGTCCATTGATCGCTGTGTTGTGGCTCGGTTTTCAATCGGGTAAAATTGCCCCCAAAGCGTGCCGCCGGGCGCGGCAGGTGCCACCTTTGCTACGGGCGTGCTGGTGTTGATGCTCAATATCATCGGCGTGTTCGATGCTGCGGTCGCCGCCTTGAACATCCCGACCTCTCCATCTGGATGCAAGGGAACCATCGCCGCTGTTGGGGCGACCATGATTGGGAATTTCATCGCCACGCCGAGAAACTCAGAGGAGAGGTCGACCTGCGATACCGGAACAGCGGCACGACCCGGCAAAATGTTGACCCAATTGAATGCCTGCCTATTACGCTGCAGCGTAAACTCCGAACCGTCACCGTGCGCCGTATAGTCATATACCGGTAAGAGTACATTGCCGAAGAAGACAGGCTCGAAGTCGAAGGATGTCTGCATCTCGCCTAGGCTCAACGCGCGGCGATGTTCTCTGAGAGGCCTCGGGTCACCCACCGCCATAGCGGAAGCTATGGGCGAGGCCGCCATAAGACCGGCCAAGCGGACCAACGCATTCCGACGGCGAGGGTTAGTGAGCCAGGATTTCTCAATATCAGCCATGGTTCTTCACCGTGCGTAGCGAGGCGTGAACATGGACCAGACTGGGGGTTACCGCCGCAAGCGATGGACGGCCACACATGCACATGTATCTCGCCAGTTCGGTCTGCAACATTTCTAGAACGCTCTGCACACCGTCGGCGCCGTACGCCGCCAGGCCCCACATCGCGGGCCGGCCGATCAATACGCCCTTCGCACCAAAGCCAAGGGCCTTAAGGATGTCCGTGCCGCGGCGGAAACTGCCATCAACGAGTACAGGTACCTGATCGCCAACGGCCTGAACGACCGGCGCGACGAGCAGCAAAGTGCCCTTGAGATCCGCCGCATTGCCGCCACGATAGTTCGAAACTACAACACCCTTGGCGCCGCGGGCGACGGCTTCCTTCGCGTCTTCCGGATGCGTGATACCCTTTACAAGCACAGGTAGATGCGTACCCTTGATGACATCGTCTACGGCTGACCAATCGATACGCGCCGAGGCCGGCGTCACGGGCCGACTGGCTGACGTGCCAGCATTTATCGTCACTATAACCGCTTTGGCATTGGCCGCACTCGCCTCAGCCAATATCTCCTTCATTTTTGAACTTTTCGCATAAACCTGCACCCACAGCGGGGTCGTGGCGGCCTGCGCGATAGCCGCTAGGGACATGCTGGCATCGCCGCTCACGACCATCGCGGCCTTTGCCGCGGACGCACCACGCGCCATGGCGACTTCGCCATCTGGGTGGAAGCGCTTTTGATCAGCTATCGGGCCGACGATAATCGGCGTGAAGTGCTGGTCACCAAACAAGGTGATGGTCAGATCCAGATCCCGTGTAGGGATATTAACTCTTTGACGGAGCGTGATGCGATCAGTAACGGTCCTGTCGCTGCCCAAAATCGGGGCAACCTTAGCCGGCCCCAACACGAGGCGCGCCTGAGCTTCGTACTCGAGAATATTCACTAGGTCACCTGACGGCACCAGACCTGGCGATAAAGTCGCCACGGGAAGCGACGGCTCGGCCGAGCTTTGTGGTGAACCAGTCGCAGGCATCGTCCCGCCCACCATACTGACGGCCGCGGTTGCCCCAATCGCGCCAATAGCGTGGCGGCGCGAAGTTGTTCCGGAAGTGGAGCCGGGCTTTTCGACCACAATCGTCTCGTCATCTGCCACTAACATCGAAGCACCCCGTGATCGCCTGGATCGCTCACACGACACGCGCGCGGCATCCACAGCCATGGATTTTACGTCATTGAGCCAGATGGAAACCCTGCTGGCAATGGGCAAGATTTCGAAGG
>JAPLPI010000418.1 GCA_026400305.1 Alphaproteobacteria bacterium
ATGTGACAATGCCGGAACTGGCGATCCTTATGCTTTCGAAAATGCGGCCGAATTACTTGATACGCCTGGGGAATGGTTCTGGGACCGGCGCATCGGGACGTTGACCTATCTTCTTCGGCCCGGCGAGAAGGTGACATCGGTTGAAATTCCCATGGTGCAAACCTTGGTGCGCCTACAGGGCAACAAGGCCAATCCGGTCCACCATATCAGCTTCCGCGGCATTACTTTCGAACAGTCCAACTGGTCGGCACCTAGCCGCGATGGACTGATCATCATTCAGGCCACCTATCTGAATACTGTCGACGGCTCCCGCTTCATGCCAGGGGCCGTCGAAGTCCGCGGCGAGGGATCACACGATCTGGCTTTCGAGCGGAATGTCTTCCGCCAGGCCGGCGCGACAGGGCTGGCGGTGTTCAAGGGAGCCCGCGATATCGAGATTGTCGGCAACACGGTTCACGATGTCGCTGGCAGCGGAATTACGGTGGACACCGATCCGGAACGATATGAACAGTCCGCGCCTGGATCGATCCGCATGACCATCACCGACAATATCGTCCATGATATCGGCATCGACTATACCGGCGCGATCGGCATCTTCGGCGGTTATATCGGCGAGTCGGTCATCGCGCGCAACCACATCTACAACACGCCCTATACCGCCATATCTGTCGGCTGGGGCTGGACCTATCTGGACAATCCCAGCCGCAACAACCGAATCGAGCGCAATCATATCCACGACGTGATGCGCGTTCACGACGACGGCGCTGCGATCTATCTGTTGTCCAAGCAACCGGGGACGATCGTTAGCAGCAATTACATCCACGATATCCCGCGCGCACCATTTGCGGGGGCCTTTCCCGTGGCGGCGATATACCTCGACAATGGCGCAGAGCAGATCACGGTCGAGAACAATCTGCTTGAGCGTGTGGAGATCAAATATAATCAGAACTTCTGGAACGAACCCGAAAAGGGCGTCTTTCCCGCCAAGGGGAACATCATTCGGGAGGACGTGGCCGACAGAGCGGCGGTGATCGCCGGCGCCGGTCCGGCTTCCAGACCCTGAGAAGATCCCCGGCCGCCCCGGAATTGCCCATCCGAGCAAAGGGATGACACTATGGACCGTGAAGAAAGCCGGCGTTTGCGATGCTGAGAGATGGTGACGTTGCGTCCATCTCAGACATCGCAAGGTCCGAGAAGCTGCAACGTTCTTATGTGAGCGCGCTGGTGCCGTTTGCCTTCCTAGCACCGGACATTACCCAGGCTATTTTGGAAGGCCATCAGCCCTTGGATTTGACGCTTGATCGCCTTTTGCATCTCTCGCCGCTTCCAATCGAATGGTCAGCGCAGAGATCGGCCCTCGGTCTCAACTAAGGTCTAACTCAATCGCAAATGGCGCCAGTTTTTTTGCCATCATTGCATTGCTCTTAGATCGGGACCGTAAGTCCAAAAACGGCCTCCGGAGAAAAACCTCCATGATCGGCCTAAAACCACCCGTTTTGCTGCCAGAGACTGACGCAGAATAGGTTTTGTGGCCAACAAGGCTTTGAAACTACGCGGCTATTTCTGGGATCTGGAGAATGCCACTTGGAGAGGGCCTAAAACCACCCGTTTTGCTGCCAGAGACTGACGCAGAATAGGTTTTGTGGCCAACAAGGCTTTGAAACTACGCGGCTATTTCTGGGATCTGGAGAATGCCACTTGGAGAGCAAACTGGGTGGCTGTGTAGGCAGTGATATCCGAACCTGGCTCAGCCTGAATTACCTGTCCTGTCAAACAAGGAATTGGCTTCAGTGAAGAAATAGTGAGGCACGCATAGATCGTTTAGGTGAACGCGAAATCGAGCAGTTCGAAATTATTGCGAAGTGGGCGGGGCGGCCCAACAGCTTAGCGCGCCGTTATTTCTGCTACGGCTGCATAACCTTTATAGATGCGTCGGAAGTTATGGGCATAACCGTGTATCCAGGCAATGCCGGCGATTTGGTCGGCCAGTTCATCGCGCGGGGTAACTGAGAAATGTGCCAGCCAGGCGAGTAGCGCCTTGCGGAACCATCCCGGCAATTCGGACTGGTCACCGAAATCCACCACATATAGCGTGCCGGTGGGTGACAGAAGCTTCACGCTCGCTTCCAGCACCGCTTCCCATTCCTCGATCATGGACAGGGCATAGGAAATCACTACCCGGTCAAATTTCTGAACCCCAAACAGCGCTGCGGGATCAAAAGTGTTGGCATCGCAGGCTGCCAGCTTCACCTGGCCTCCCAGGCCTTCGCGAGCCAGCTTGGCGCGGGCGGTCTTCAGCATCTCTTCCGATACATCCAGGCCGAAGCAGCGCGCCGTGGGATAAGCGCGGGCAATGCAGGCTAGGTTACGGCCCGTGCCGCAGCCGATTTCTAGGACAGTGCCGCCATTTGGCAGATTAAGGCCGCGTATTACCACATCACGCCCCAGCAGGTAGGGCTTGCGCGTCAGGTCATAGAAATGGCGCTGAAAGCTATACATGGCGTCCATGCGC
>JAPLPI010000182.1 GCA_026400305.1 Alphaproteobacteria bacterium
GTCCAACTACGAAGCTTGGTTTCTTCATCAGCCAGATAATCGCAAACACAGGCAGGGAAGTCAGTAACATGAAAAGGAAGCCGTTGGAGTATGCCTGCACTTGCGCGCGGTATTCTATGAGAGAATTCAGATTTGCCAACCCAAAAGGTATCTGAGGGTTCATCATCAGCGAGGGCGCATTGACGCTGAGGCCGCGGTTGAAAGGCGAGGCCAAACCTGCCAGCTGGGAATGAATCTCCTGGACCGAGTTGATCAGGATGGTTGATGTCAGCGAAACGCCGATGGCGCTGCCGATATTACGCATCAGGTTGGACAGCCCCACGCCGTCGGTGCGCTGCTCCGGCGTCAGGGTGGCAAAGGCCACCATATTCATAGGGACAAACACCAGGCCCATGCCGGCACCCTGGACGAAGGTCACCCAAATAACAGCGCCCACATTGATGCTGGGGGTCCAGCCCGTCATTGCCCAGAGCGACCAAATCATTAGGGCCGCGCCCACCGTCATGATGATGCGCGGGTCCATCTTCATGGTCAACTTGCTGGCGAACATCATGGCGAACATCACGCCGAAACCGCGCGGAACCATCAGAAACCCTGTCTGGGTAACGCTGCGCCCCGACAGGTTCTGCAGGTACGGCGACAACAGCGCCGAAGAGGCAAGCAAGACCATGCCCATAGTGAACATCAGCACCAGGCCACTGACGAAATTGCGGTCCTTGAAGATGTCGCGGGGGATGAAGGGCTTTTTAGCCGTCAGCATGTGCACCAGGAACAGATACAGCCCGATGCCGGCGACAATCGCCTCGATCACGATCTCCGGGGACGAAAACCAGTCCTTGGTGGTGCCGCGGTCTAGCATCAGTTGCAGCGCCGCCAATCCGACTGACAAAGCCCCAAAGCCGAACCAGTCGAACTTCAGGCTGGTGTCGCGGGCGTTGTCCTTGAAGAACACCCACAGCATGGCGCAGGCCGCTATGCCAACGGGCACATTGATATAGAATACCCAGCGCCAGCTATAGGCATCGGTCAAAACGCCACCCAGTGTCGGGCCCAGGATGGGGCCCAGCATCACGCCCATGCCCCATATCGCCATGGCGTTGCCGCGCTTGGCGGGCGGATACATGTCCAGCATCACCGCCTGGGACAATGGCCCCAGCGCGGCGCCGAACACGCCCTGGATGATACGGAACAGCACCATTTGCTCCAGGCTCTGCGAAGCGCCGCACAGCATGGAGGCGACGGTGAAACCGGCGATGGAGGTGATGAGGAAGTTCTTCTTGCCGAAGCGCGCCGCCAGCCAGCCCACCGGCGCGGTCATGATGGCGGCGGCGATGATGTAGCTGGTCAAGACCCAAGTAACCTGGTCGCGCGACGCCGACAGGCTGCCTTCCATATAGGGCAGCGCGACATTGGCGATCGTGGTGTCCAGAGCCTGCATCAACACGCCGGCCAAGCTGCCGATCAGCACCGCCCATTCGGCGACTTTGCTGTCATAGACATGGGCTTGGTGGTGGACGGCGTCTGCCATGCGCGATTTACAAGCCTTCGAGCAGGCGGGTGAGACGGCGCTTACCAGTGTCGATGGTGATCACGGCGCTCATGCCGGCGCGCAGCGGACGGGCGCATTCGCTCGTTTCGATGGAGATGCGGACGGGAATGCGCTGCACCACCTTGACCCAGTTGCCGCTGGCATTTTCCGCCGGCAAGGCCGAAAAGGCGCTGTCGCTTCCCGCGCTCACCGTGTCGACATGGCCATCCCATTTGCAACCGGGATAAGTGTCGATGCGGATATCCACCGGCGCACCGCTATGGACATACGTCAGGTCGGTCTCCTTCATGTCGGCAGAGATCCAGAGCTTGTTGCCGATCAGGCCCACCGCGCTGGTGGTCGTGAAAGCCGACATGGCAGAGATCACCAGCGTGCCGGGCTGCAGACTGTCCACCTCACCCACCGTGCCGGCGAAGGGCGCGCGTATCGCGGTGTGGTCAAGCTGGCGCTGGGCCTCGTCCACCACCGTCTTGGCTTTCATGTAAGCGGGCGTCTGCTCGGCCGGCAGATTGGGATTACCATTCAGCTTGGCCAGCTGGGTAGCCGCGGTCTGGCGCAACGAGGCGGTCATGGCCTCGGAATTGAGCTGGGCGGCGCGCGCGGTATCCACCTGCATGGCGGAAATGGCGTTGTCCTTCTGCAGCGCCTTGTAGCGGCCATAGGTCTGAGCATTCATCGTCGCCAGTGCCTGCTGCGCGGCGATCTGCGCCACGGCGGAACGATAGGCGGCGCGCGTCGAATCCACGTCCTGCATGGTGCTGGCCAAATTTGCCTGGGCATTTTCCAGCGCGATCTGGAAAGGCCTGGGGTCTAGGCTGAACAGCAACTCGCCCACCTTCACATGCTGACCTTCATGCACGTTGACACGCTGGACCAGGCCAGACACGTCGGTGGAAACCATCAGCTTGTTGGCATGAACATAGGCGTCGTCGGCAGTTATGTAGCGGCCGCTCGCCAGATAAAAGGCGCCGGCGCCGGCTAGGAAAATTCCAACGCCCCAGAACATCAGGATCCGGCGCAGCCGCGCCTTGTCGGCCCACAGGGCGCCTGCCCAGTGCTGACGGGACACAGCATAGGCCGAAGCCGTGTTGTTGATAGACGACATTTATTCTCCCACCGCCACAACTTTCGCGGGCGTCTCCATGGTCAGTTGAGTTTTCATTTTCAAAAGCGCGTTGGTCACAAGATCGACCGTGGCTTCGTCCAGGCCTTCGGTGATTTCGCGGAACAGTTCTTCCTTGTAGCTCTGGATTTCTTTCAGGATGGGCTCGGAGGCCAGCAGCAGATGCAGGCGGCGGATGCGGCGGTCGGCCGGATCCAGGCGGCGCTCCAGCAGGCCCCTCGCCTCTAGGCGGTCCACCAGCCGTCCCACCGTGATGGGTTCGACTTCGCACAGGCCGGCCATCTCGTTCTGGGTCATGCCGGGCTGGCGCGACAGCCGGGCCAGGATCACGCCCTGGGCGCGCGTCATGCCGTAGGTCCGGGCCCAGCGGTCAAAACGGGTACGCATCAGGCGGGCCACGTCATACAATTCAACAAGCATCTCGGTTTTCATGGCCTAAACATAACGCGCGTTATTATCACTTACAATATAATAAGCCATGCAATTTTCGGCTGCCCTGCCATGCCGGCAAGAAAAAAAAGGGCGGCCCGAAGGCCGCCCTAATTTAAACAGACATCGCCTGCCGACTAGCGCGTGCTTACCATTTGCGTATTGGCCCGTTCGACGGCGCGGGCAATACAGCCATGATCACTCACGGCCTCCAGACTGGCCCACCCCCCCAATTGTGCCGTATCGCGCACCGAGCCGCAAAGAATAACGGCGGCGCGGTGAATGCGGGCCTGGGCGGCCGCCTGGCCAGCCGTATTGTTCAAATTAAGGTCGCCAACCGCGACTTGCATTTGACGCGGTGTTTCGGCGTGTGCCGCGGCTGTGACGGACAGGACAAGGAAAGCAACGGAAAATAGATTGCGCAGCATAAGGTCCTCCATGATTTTTTCGTGACAATACTGTGACAAAAGAATCCGGATTTCAAGGAAAATTGCTTTTTTTCATATATTTAACATGCCTATATTTTAGGCATGTAGATTTCAGTTTCCGGGCCCCTTGCCGCCAACCTCACCATGCGGACAACAAAAAAGGGCGGCCCGAAAGCCGCCCCTTTCTGTCTTAAATGAAGATCTCGAAATTACATGCCCGAGCCCTGGATACCCTTCCAGGAAGCTTCGATGGACTTCACAGCCACTTCCGGCAGCGGGACATAGTCCAGGCCGAGCGCCAACTGGTCGCCCTTTTCCAGGCCCCACTTGAAGAACTTCAAGGTTTCGGCGGTGACGGCCGGGTCCGGCGGGTTCTTGTAGACTAGGATGTAGGTGGTCGCTGTGATCGGCCAGGACTGCGCGCCGGGCTGATCGACCAGGATGATGTAAAAGTTCTGGGCCGCCGCGCCCGCCCAATCCGCATTGGCAGCGGCGGCGCGGAAGGCTTCAACGGTCGGCTCCGTCACCTGGCCCGCCTTGTTCAGCATCTTCACATAGGCCAGGTGGTTCTGCTTGGCATAGGCATATTCGACATAGCCGATCGAACCGGAAATCTGCGCTACGTTGCCGGCAACGCCTTCATTCCCCTTGGCGCCGAGACCGGTGGGCCAGTCTATGGCGGTGTCTGCACCCACGTCGCTCTTCCAAGACGGGCTCACGCGCGACAGGTAAGTGGCGAAGATGAAGGTGGTGCCAGAACCGTCGGAGCGGTGCACGACGCTGATGGACTTGCCCGGCAGATTGACACCGGGGTTCAGCTTCTTGATCGCCGCATCGTCCCAGCGTGCAACCTTGCCCTGGTAGATGGCGGCCAGGGTGGCGCCGTCCAGGGTCAACTGGCCGGGCTTGATGCCGGGCACGTTGATCACGGGGACAACACCGCCGATGACGGTGGGGAACTGGGTCAGGCCGGCGGCCGCCAGTTCCTTGACGGTGAGCGGCTTATCAGTGGCGCCGAAGGCGACCGTCTTGGCCTTGATCTGGGCGATACCGCCGCCCGAACCAATCGACTGGTAATTCAGGCCGGTACCCGAGACGCCCTTATAGACTGCCGCCCACTTGGCGTAGATCGGGAAGGGAAAGCTGGCGCCGGCGCCGGTGATG
>JAPLPI010000179.1 GCA_026400305.1 Alphaproteobacteria bacterium
GAGGGGGCTACCGAAAGTTGCATTGACAGACAGTGAACGCGCTGGGACGCTTCCAGTTAGCTGGCGCATTCCGCGCATACCTGAGACGTGATGGTCCGCAATGACATGCAGTCGAAGAAAATTCCTCGCTGGAACGGCCGCAGCCGGCTTTGCGGCGACCGCACCTTTGCAGGCAGCGACCATCAGCGATATCCCAATCATCGACTGTCACATCCATCTGTTCGATGCCAGTCGTCCGCAGGGCGCGCCCTATAAGGGTGGCCGCGCCTATTCCGGGGGTGTAGCGCTGCCGTCCATGTATGCAAAGCTCGCCAAGCCACTGGGCATCGTTGGCGTGATCGAAGTCGACGCTAGCCCCTGGCTCGAAGACAACCTTTGGGTGCTGGAAACCATTCAGCCCGAACCGATGATGGTGGGCACGGTCGGTAATCTGAGACCGGACAAGCCAGACTTCGGTGAGTATCTTGACCGATTTGCCAAAAACCCCCTGTACCGCGGCATTCGCTACGGCAATCTCTGGAGATATGACCTTCCCAGGCAGACGGACAATCCAATGGTCATCGACAACCTCAAGCTATTGGCCCAGCACGATCTGGTGCTGGAGACGGCGAACCAGAATATCGCGCTGCTGCAGGCTGCTGTCCGGGTCAATGACAAGGTTCCTGAATTGCGCATCGTACTGGATCATTTGCCAGCGTTCGATCCTTCGCCGGAAAACCAGACTGAGTATGAGACGATCCTGAAAGAGATTTCGCAGCGCAAGAACATCTGGACGAAATTGTCTGAGATCGTGCATCCCGTTCGTTCACCCGGCTTCACCCCGCCGGCACCACCCGCATCGGCGGCAGGGGAACAACCCGCGCAGCCCCGCCCTCCGGCCCCACCACCTGTTATCGTGCCGGGGCTGGCGGCCCATCGCGAGCGGCTGGATATGCTGATGACCTATTTTGGCGAAGACCGCGTTGTGTTTGGCAGCGACTGGCCGAACGCCGTGGGCGTCTCGGAAGTGCCGGACACCGTTGCCCTTGTCCGAGAATATTTTTCCGGAAAAAGCCTTGCAGCGGCAGAAAAGTACTTTTGGAAAAATTCCGTCGCCGCGTACAAGTGGATCAAGCGCGCACCAGAGCAGCCAAGTCTTTCTTGAGTTACCCCATGAGGATCTCCTTGAAAAAAACAGCGATTGCCGTGTTTGTAGGGTGCGCCGGTGTGGCGATGATGTTTTTCCAGGTGTCCGCCCAGGAAGCGCAGGCCCCAACCCCCGTCATCAGCGCCGGCGAGGCCGCCCAGGCCGTCCGCGATTTCAATTCGACATGCGCCGCCTGCCACGGTGAAAATGGTGGGGGCGGGGACAGGGCTCCCGCGCTTATCGACAATCCACATCTGCGCACGCTCGATGCGGGCGGCATCGAGGCCATCATCCGGACCGGCCAACGCGCCATGCCGCCTTTCCCAAATTTGCCTCAGGCCGAACTCAGCAGGCTCGCCGCATGGCTTCATTCCTTGAACATATCGGGACTGCAATCGGCGCCTCCCGAACAGGTGGCGGCCGGCGAAGCTTATTTCTATGGCGCCGGTGGGTGCTCGGGATGTCACATGGTGCGGGGCCGCGGGGCATCATCCGGGTCCGATCTGTCGGGCATCGCAGCGCGAACCACAAAGGCCGAGCTGGAGCATTGGCTGGATGATCCTACCTCCCTGATGGGGACGAAGTCGCTGCCGATCTGCCCCGGCTATGCCTTCTGCCCGGACTTTCAGTGGGCCATGCAGAATGTCGTTCTGAAATCTGGCGAGAAGCTTCGTGGCTTCGCGCGGCGGCGGACCGAACGCGAGGTCGCCTTGCAGACGCTCGATGGCAAGTTCCGCATGATCCCCATTGAGGCGATTTCCACTATCGTCCAGGACAAGCAGTCCGTCATGCCAAAATTCTACGGCAATGCCACCGAGCGCCGAGATTTGCTGGCATATCTCGGCACGCTAGGCGGCATAAACGCCGGCGCACTGGGCGGCAAGGTTTCGCCCGTCCCGCAATCCGATATCGATGTCGTTATGCATCCGCGCCCCGGCGACTGGGCGACCTATAACGGCAAGCGCGATGGCAACCACCACAGTGCACTGGCCCAGATCACCGTGCAGAACGTCAAGCAGTTGCAGCCGCAATGGGCGTTTGTCCCCGGCGGCGTCGGCCTGGAAGGCGAGCCGATCGTCGTGGACGGCATCATGTATGTCACGGGCGGACCGCAGGTCTGCGCCCTCGATGCCGCAACCGGCCTAGCCATCTGGTGCACACCCCGCACTAATGGGCTGGGGGTGCAGCGCGCCGCCGGCGCGCGGGGGCCGCGGGCCAATCAAACGCCGCCGCCAGCCGGCCCCAATCGCGGGGTCGGAATTCTCGGCGACCGCCTGTTCTACACATCTGATGACGCCTATCTGGTGTGCCTCAACCGGCTGACAGGCGCCGTCATGTGGACCCAGCCGCTGGCGGAAGCGTCGGAAAAGGGCAAGGTCTATACCTCGGCGTCGGTGATGGTGGTGAACGACCTCGTCATCACCGGCATAGCGGGCGGTGACAGCCCGATGCGCGGGTTTATAGTCGCCTACCATGCCAATACAGGAAAAGAGGCCTGGCGCTTTTATACAATTCCCAAGCCGGGCGAACCTCTTTCAGAGACCTGGGTGGGACGCGCTCTGGCGACGGGCGGCGGCGCGACGTGGGAGACCGGCTCCTATGATCCGGAAACACAAACCCTCTACTGGGCTGTAGGCAATCCCTATCCCGATACCGACCCGTCAGAACGCGGCGGTACAAATCTGTATACAAACTCGGTCGTTGCGCTGGATGCCGCGACGGGAAAATTCAAATGGCACTATCAGTTCACGCCCTATGATACGCATGACTGGGACGCGACCGAGCCTATGGTTCTGGCCGACACCCTGTGGAAAGGTAAGCCGCGTAAGCTGCTGATGTCGGCCCAGCGCAGCGGAGTTTTCTATGTCCTAGACCGCATCACCGGCGAATTTCTTCTGGCCAAGCCCTTCGTAAAGAAGATGACTTGGGCGGACGGCTTTGATCCCAAGACCGGGGAGGCGCATCTGGTTCCCGGCCATGTTCCCTCCGAGGCGGGCACGAAGACCTGTCCAGGCGTGCGCGGTGCCACCAACTGGTATCCGGCCTCCTTCAATCCACAGACCAGGCTTTTCTATCTGATGGCCGCGGAAGATTGCGGGGTGTATCGCAGCAAGGGCAGGATTTTCGGTAACAATCCGGATCCTTCCGATGCTGGCATCCGCCTGGTGCGGGCGCTCGATATCGAGACCGGCAATATCGTCTGGGAAAAACCCATGCCGGGACCTCAGGAAACCAACTACAGCGGTGTCCTCACCACTGCTGGCGGCTTGCTGTTCCACGGTGAAGTGGGCGGCGATTTTGCGGCGGTCGACGCAAAATCAGGCCGTACCCTGTACCGGTTCCGCACCAATGACAGCTGGCGGGCCACGCCGATGACTTACAGCGTGGCGGGTCGGCAGTTTGTGGCGGGCATGGACGGGCAGGTTCTTTGGGCTTTTGCGCTTCCGCGCAAATAGTCTGGTCGCCCCGATAGTCCCGCACAAAGGTCTTTGTGCATCGAGCGCGAGCTTGACAATTTTATGACACCTAGGTATTTTTGATACAGCATAAGGGTCCGCGCGTTAAGTGCGGTAACCCATATAACAAACAATAGGGAACGCCATGAATTTCAACGCTGCCAACGTGCATTTCATTAAGAAGCTTTTGTGCGGCGCCTCGATGGGCGCGCTGGCAACGGTACTCGCGGGACAGGCGCAGGCTCAGGCCCCGGCGACGGAAGAAGTCACCGTCACCGCCACCGGCACGTCGATTAAGGGCATCGCACCGGTCGGAACGAACCTGATTACGGTTGACGCCAGCGCCATTAAGGCGACCGGCGCGATCACGACGGAAGAAATCCTGGGTCAGATCCCCCAGCTCGCCAACACCTTCAATACCCAGACCGTCTCGCCCACAGCGATCAACATCGGCGGCGTACGGCCTTCGATCCGTTATAACCCTGCCCAGACCATTCTCGGCGCCGCATCGACCCTGCTCCTGCTGGACGGGCATACAATGGTGGGCGTCAGCGGCCTGGCGACCACGCCGGATGCGGGTCTGATCCCGACCATCGTGCTGCGCCAGGTTGACGTGCTTCCCGACGGCGCCTCGTCGATCTATGGCGCCAATGCCATCGCCGGCGTCATCAATTTCGTGACGCGCGACACCTATCAGGGCTTCCAGGCCAATACCTCGGTCGGCATGGCCAATGGTTACAGCTCCTTCAATGCCGCCATGATGGTCGGCACCGATTGGGGAACCGGCGGCATCTACGGGGCGTTCGAGCACAAGGAAAATACCTACCTTATGGCTAGAGACCGGTCCTATACCAAGATGGACCTGACCGGCATCGGCGGCCGCGATTCGCGCGGTACGTCGTGCGATCTGGCGAACATCACCGT
>JAPLPI010000329.1 GCA_026400305.1 Alphaproteobacteria bacterium
CCTTCTTTTTCTGGCCTGGGTCTGTGCCGACAGCCAACAAGCTTCGTGCCTCATCGCGCTTGTCGCGGGCTTCTTTGAGACCAAGTTCGGGATAGCGCCCAATGGCCAGCTTTTTCTCTTTGCCTTGGAAACGGTATTTGAGCCGCCACAGCAGCGCGCCGCTCGGTTCGACCAGGAGAAAGAGCCCCTTTTCGTCATAAAGCTTGTAGGGCTTGGCCTGTGGCCTAGCGGCCTTTACGGCGGTGTTGGTCAGCGACATGGCGGTTCGAGTCCCTGGTTCGAGTCCCTGCTAAATGGAGCCCCCAAAAAGGCCCCCAGGGCCCCCAAAAAGGCCCCCATTCCGTTCCGGATGCCTCTGGACGTGTTTGGACGCCCATGGACATTTAATGCTGATATTACAGGGTTTTTTGGAGATTCTCAAGACGGAGCTGGACCGTCGAGAACAGGTAAATGGTGCCCAGAAGAGGACTCGAACCTCCACGCCTTGCAGCGCTAGTACCTGAAACTAGTGCGTCTACCAATTCCGCCATCTGGGCACACCGGACAGCCAAAACCGGCCGGGCAAGGGCGCGATGTTTAGGGGGGTGGGGACCCCAAGTCAATAATGGTATTTTTCCCGCTTTTGCGCCAAAAAAGCCCCTGTCAGGACACCCATCAGGGGCCTAATATCCACCCAGAATCCTGTCTCTTTGCTTTAGAAATGCGAGTCATGAACACCAAACTGGTCACGGTTTTCGGCGGCTCCGGCTTTCTGGGCCGCCACACAGTGCGGGCGCTGGCTCGCGCCGGCTGGCGGATCAAGGTGGCGACGCGCCATCCCGCCCGCGGCTTCTTCCTCCGCCCGCTGGGCACAGTGGGCCAGATCGATTTCGTGAAGTGCGACGTCTCGGATGCCGAATCCGTCGCGCATGCGGCGATGGGCGCCGACGCGGTGATCAACCTGACGGGCATCCTGTTCCAGAAGGGCCAGACCTTCGAGGACGTGCAGGCCGAAGGTGCCGCCAATATCGCCCAGGCTGCGGCGGCGGCCGGCGTGCGTGCGCTGGTGCATGTCTCGGCCATCGGCGCCGATGCCAATGCCGTCGCCAAATATGCCGTGACCAAAGCTGCGGGCGAGCGGGCGGTGCGCGAAGCCTTCCCGGCCGCGGTGATCCTGCGCCCCTCCATCATCTTCGGGTCCGAAGACGGCTTCTTCAACAAGTTTGCCGCCATGGCGCGCTTCTCCCCCATCCTGCCGCTGGTGGGCGGCGGCCATACCCGTTTCCAGCCGGTGTTCGTGGGCGATGTGGCCCAGGCGATCGTCACCGCGCTGTCCAGGCAGGATGGCCGCACCTATGAACTTGGCGGCCCCGCCACCTATTCCTTCAAGGAACTGCTGCAGATCATTTTGCGCGAGATCGGACGCAAGCGCGCGCTGGTGCCCCTGCCCTTTGCGCTCGCATCGCTGCAGGCCGCGTTCTTGCAGCTGCTGCCCAACCCGCTGCTGACCATGGACCAGGTGAAGCTTCTCAAGCACGACAATGTGGTGGCGCCCACCGCCGCGGGCCTGGCGGATCTGGGCATCACCCCGACCTCGGTGGAAGCGGTGATCCCGTCCTACCTGTGGCGGTATCGCGCCAAGGGCGAATACGCGCCGTCCCCGGTTCAGTGAACGGCTAGATAGCCTATCAACGCGATACCGGCCGCAATCCGGTACCAGCCGAAAGGCTTCAAGCCGTACTTCGTGACGATGGCAAGAAATTTCTTGATCACGAAGAAGGCCACCACGAACGACACCACAAATCCGATGGCGATATTCATGCCCTGGCCC
>JAPLPI010000344.1 GCA_026400305.1 Alphaproteobacteria bacterium
CATCGGTATAGGCATTGACCGCATCCACAAGCTTGGCGGCTGCCAGCTGGGTCTGCAGCGTCTTGGTGAGCTCGTCCTTTACATCGGCGAGCGTCTTGCTGGTACCTGACGCGATCTTGGTGACCCGCGCCAGGGCATAGCCGCCAAAGCCGGTCTTGATCGGTTCGCTAACCTGGTTGAGCGGTAGAGCGAAGATCGCCTTGGCGCGTTCGGCATCGGGAAGTTCGTCCTGCGCCAGGGTGCCCAGGGTTATCTGCGCCGGCGTGAGGCCGCGGCGGCTGGTCAGTTCGTCGAACGTCATGCCGGCCTTGATCTTGGCGCTGGCGTCGGCGGCTTCGGCCTGGTTCTTGAACTCGATCTGCTGCACGTCGCGCTTTTCAGCGATCACATAGGTGGACTTCTGCGCGTCATAGGCCTGCTGTAACTGGCCGCCGGTGACGGTGAAGCTGCCCATCACGTCGGCGGGGGTGATGGCGGCATAATCGGCGTCACGATATTCCGGCGTCGAGTAGCGGTCGGGATGGGTCTTTATGTAGGCAGCGAGGTAGGCGTCGCTGGGCGTGGGGACATCGCCCGCCTGCTCCGGCGACAGCACGATATATTCGGCGGCGCGCTTTTCGTTGATGTACTGGAAGAGCGCCTGGGCATAGGTGGGCGGCACGACAAAATTGCCTTCCACCGCGGCGGTCAGATGCTCACGCGTCATGTCCTGGCGGATTTCTTCCAGGAATTGGTCCTCGGTATAGCCAGCGGTGTTGATCGCCTGCACGAAGACGCGGCGGTCGAACTGGCCCAGGGTGCCGCGGAACGGCGCCATGGCGCGCACATTGCCGGCCACCGCCGCATCGGACACGGTCAGGCCCAGCTTCTTGGCTTCATTGTTCAGAGCGGTGCGGCTGACCATCTGCTGGAGCGCCACCTGGCCCAGGCCCATTTTCTGCGCCATTTCAGGCGTGATCTCGGTTCCCATCTGCTGGCCCTGGTTGCGCAGGAAGTTGCGATAGGTGCGCTGGAATTCCTGCTGGCCGATATCGGTCCCGCCCACTGTGGCGACGGCCGCGGTTGAAGCGCCGGTAAAGACGTCGGCAATGCCCCACACCACAAAGCTCAGGGTCAGGCCGCCCATCAGCAGCGTGGCCAGCCAAGACTTGGACAGAGTGTGCATCCATTGAATCATGATGGCAATTCCGTGACTTAAGGGCGTGGCGCGGGAAGGCGGCTAATGATAGGGAGGGGGAACCCTTCCGGCAAGCCGCGAATCCGCGAGGGTTTTGCCGGGGAAGGCCCGGAATTACAAGGGGTTATGCATGCATTCGCTGGTGGCGGGAAATTGGAAGATGAACGGGCTGGCCGCCAGCCTTGCCGAACTCGAGACTCTGAAGGCGGCCTTGGCAGCTGCTGCGCCGGCCTGCGAGGTCCTGGTGTGCCCGCCTTTCACGCTTCTGGCGCAGGCGGCGGTGGTCGGCGGTGTCGCGCTGGGCGGACAGGACTGCAGCCCCCGGGACGGCGGCGCCTTCACCGGCGACGTCTCGGCGGCGATGCTGAAGGACGCGGGCGCGTCCAGCGTCATCGTCGGTCACTCCGAACGCCGCCAACTTCACGGCGAGCGTGACAGCGACGTCGCCGCCAAGGCACAGGCCGCCTGGCGAGCCGGGCTGAGCGCCATCATCTGTGTCGGCGAGACCGAAGCGGAGCGCGATGCCGGCAATGCCCATGGCATCTGTTCGGGCCAGCTGGACGCCAGCGTTCCTGATGGCGCCACGCCCCAGAATACGACAATTGCCTACGAGCCGGTCTGGGCCATCGGTACCGGCAAGACGCCGACCCCGGACGACATCAAGGCAATGCATGCCAATATCCGAAGCTGCCTGGTGCGGCGACTGGGCGAGGGCGCGCGGGTGATGCGCATTCTCTATGGCGGGTCGGTCAAACCGGACAATGCCGCCGATATCCTTAACCTGCCGGAAGTCAATGGCGCGCTTGTGGGCGGCGCCAGCCTGAAAGCATTGGATTTTCTGAGCATTATAAAGGCTGTTAATCGCGTTTAACAAAGTCACATGACCCTTTGTTAAGGCGCACCCCCGCATTCTAAGCGCAATAAATAATAATGCGTGCGGTGGGTAATGAGCAGGCTGTCCTACGACAGTGTCGATGTTCTGATTTACGATCCGGTGCCGTCAAACCGCACCGCGACGCGCGCGACCTTGTATGCGTTGGGCTTCCGCCGCACCGAAACCGTCTCCACCCTCGAAGCCTTTATTGAATCGGTTCACAAGAATTCTCCGGACATCGCGCTGTGCGAGGCGCAGGGCGCGGCCGACGAACTGTGCGGCGCTATCCAGCAGATGCGCGAGGGCGTGGCGAGACACAATCCCTTCATCGTCATCATCGTTACCGCCTGGGATAAGTCCTCGGCCCTGATCAACAAGGTGGTGTCCAGCGGCGCCGATGATCTGATCCTGCGGCCATTTTCTCCTGCGAAGCTGGGCCAGCGCATCGTGGCCCATATCGATCGCCGCAAGGGTTTCGTCATCACCACCGATTATGTCGGCCCCGACCGCCGCAAGGACAGCACGCGCGCCTCCAATGTCGAACTGTTCGACCCACCAAATTCGCTGAAGATGAAGGCCAAGGAC
>JAPLPI010000245.1 GCA_026400305.1 Alphaproteobacteria bacterium
CCGGCGCATGCCATCGCCCATGTCTGCAAGGTGGCGGGACAGATGAAGAAGCACGACATTATCGCCATCTGTCTTTCGGGCCGCGGCGACAAGGACATCTTTTCAGTGGCCGAAAAGCTGGGAGAAAAACTGTGAGCCGGCTTTCCGCTAAGTTCGCTGCCCTGAAAAAGGAAGGCCGCGTCGCCTTCGTGCCCTTCATCACTGCCGGTGATCCTGACATGGAAACCAGTTTCGCCATCCTGGAAAAGCTGCCTTCCTGCGGTGCCGACATCATCGAACTTGGCATGCCCTTCACCGATCCCATGGCCGACGGTCCGGCGGTGCAGGCCTCCTCCGTGCGCGCGCTGAAATCTGGCGCCACCCTGGCCAAGGTGCTCAAGATGGTCGAGAAATTTCGCAAGGCCGACAAGACCACGCCCATCGTGCTGATGGGCTATTATAATACCGTTCATGCCCATGGCACTGCGCGCTTTGCCAAGGATGTCGCTGTGGCCGGTGTCGATGGCCTGATCGTGGTGGACCTTCCGATCGAAGAGGATGAAGTGTTGCGTGTGCCCGCTCGCGCGCAGGGCGTGGACCTGATCCGTTTCGTCACCCCCACCACCGATGACGCGCGGCTCAAGCGCATTGTCGCCGATGCGTCAGGCTATCTTTATTATGTCTCGGTCGCCGGCGTGACCGGCACCAAGTCTGTGCCCGAGGACGAAGTGCGCGCTGCGATGGCGCGGGTGCGCGCCGTCACCGATCTGCCCTGCACGGTGGGCTTCGGCATCCGCACCCAGGAGCAGGCCGCCGCCATCGCGCTCCTGGCCGACGGGGTGGTGGTGGGCTCGGCCATTGTGCCCGTCCTGTGGCGAGATGATCTTTTACCGCGACCTGGTGACCAATCTCAATGTCTGCCCCAATTGTGGCCATCACATGCGCATCGGCCCGGCCGAGCGTTTTGCCTATACCTTCGACGCCGGTAGCTTCACCGAACTGGTGCCGCCGACCGTTCCATCCGATCCGCTGCGTTTCCGCGGCGAGAAGAAATATGCCGATGAGATCAAGGGCGCCCGCGCCAAGACCGGCCGTCCCGAAGTCTTCACTGCCGCGCGCGGCACCATCGACGGTCTGCCGGTGATGATCGGCGTGCAGCCCTTCGACTTCCTGGGCGGCAGCCTGGGGATGGGTGTGGGCGAAGCGCTTGTGGAATCGATGCTGGCGGCGATCAAGGAAAAGTGCCCCTACATCCTGTTTGTCGCCTCGGGCGGCGCCCGCATGCAGGAAGGCATTCTTTCCCTGATGCAGATGCCGCGCGCCACGATCTGCGTCGACATGCTGCTCGAAGCGGAATTGCCGTATGTCGTCGTGCTGACCGATCCCACCTTTGGCGGCGTCAGCGCCTCTTACGCCATGTTGGGTGACGTGCAGATCGCCGAGCCGGGCGCCCAGATCGGCTTCACCGGCGCGCGAGTGATCGCACAAACCATCCGCGAAAAACTGCCAGAAGGCTTTCAGCGCGCCGAATACCTGCTGGAACACGGCATGCTGGACATGGTCACCCATCGCAAGGAACTGCGGGCGACGCTGTCCCGGCTGCTGCACCTGCTGATGAAAGAGGGCAAGCCGCGCAGCAAGGTTCTGAACATGCCCAAGCGCAACGGTAACGGCGCAGCCGCCGCGACTCCGTAATGCTGTCCGAAACGACCCGCAGCGATACGGTGCTTCGGCGCCTGCTGTCGCTGCATCCCAAGAAGATCGACCTGGCGCTTGACCGCATCCTGCGACTGCTGGGCAACCTGGGCGATCCGCATTTGCGCCTGCCCCCGGTGATCCATGTCGCGGGCACCAATGGCAAGGGCTCTGCCTGCGCCTTCATGCGCGCCATGCTGGAAGCGCAAGGATTGAAGGTTCACACCCATACCTCGCCGCACCTGGTGCGATTCCATGAGCGGATCCGCATCGCCGGCAAGCTTATCTCGGAAGAGGCGCTGGTGTCGTTTCTGGAGGAAGTCGAGCAGGTCAATGCCGGGCGCGAGATCACCTTCTTCGAGATCACCGCCGCCGCCATGTTCCTGGCCTTTGCCCGTCACGCCGCCGATGTGACTATTTTGGAAGTCGGACTTGGCGGCACCTATGACGCCACCAATGTAGTGCCGCATCCCGCCATGACGGTGATCCAGCCGGTGGGCATGGATCACAAGGAATTCCTGGGTGACGATCTGGGCGGCATCGCCGCGGAGAAAGCTGGCATCATCAAGAAGGGTGCGCCGCTG
>JAPLPI010000231.1 GCA_026400305.1 Alphaproteobacteria bacterium
CTGGAAGTCGGCGCCTTCGGGCATCAGATAGCCGATCTCCCGCAGGAAGGCGGTATAGTCCAGCGCGTCGATGGGGCGTTCGGGATTTTCCTTGTGCCAGGCGTCAATCGCCGCCTGCAGCCGGTCGCGCTGGGCCAGAAGGGCGCGGTTCTCGGGCATCAGTCTGACCGCCAGCGCAGCAAAGCCGGACCAGAACTTCTCCGCATCCACGCCGCTGCCGGGCAGGACGTCCTGGGCCAGGAAATCATGCAATTCGCGCGCGACCTGCAGGCCGTGAACTGGGACTCTATCCGTCATGACGCTCTTCTTTTATGAGGGTTGCGCCCAACCTAAGACGGCCCGGTTGCGCGGTCAAAATGAAAAGGCCGGACCTTTCGGCCCGGCCTTTTTGAGGCGATTGTTCTGCCAGCTAGTGCGGCGGGACCAGCGGGATCATCCAGGGCCACAAAAACTGCTGCAGCCAGACCATGATGCTCAGCAGCGCCGTGAAGACGAGGGAGTGGATGAAGGTGCGCCGGAAGATGCTGGCCTCCTGGCCCTGCAATCCGCTGATCGCCACACCGGTGGCGATGTTCTGCGGCGAGATCATCTTGGCAAAGCAGCCGCCCGACGAGTTGGTAGCCGCCATCAGCACCGGGCTGAGGGGCGGCACCGACTGGTTGGCCGCCACGACCTGCAGATTGCCGAACAGGGCGTTGCCGGAGGAATCGCTGCCCGACAGGAAGACCGCGACCCAGCCCAGGAAGGCCGAGAGCAGCGGGAAGAACATGCCCGTGGTCGCGACCGCCTTGCCGAGCGTGTAGGTCAGGCCCGAATAGTTCATCAGATAGGCCAGGCCCACGATCGCCGTCACTGTCAAGGTCGGCAGCAGGATCTGCTTGAAGGTAGTGGAAATAGCCTGCAGGAACTTGGAGACGCCCAAGCCGGTCGCCAGCGCCGTCAGGATCGCCGTAACAAAGACAGCGGTGCCGGTGGCGAAGGGCTGCCAGTTCCAGATCGCCGCATAGGGCTTGTCGTACAGGGTAATAAAGACCTGGTTGTGCAGGCCCGGCCACTGGATCGGCTGCGCGAAGTAGGTCGCGACCTTGAAGTGGGTCCAGACCATGACCACGACGATCATGATTAGCCACGGCACCCAGCCCTGCCATGTTGGAATGTTGCGATGGGCCGAGTTGGGGTCTTCCGCCGGCACCACAAGGGCGAATTCCGGATCCGGTTTGGGCTGCCATACGCGCAGGAACAGCACGGTGGCGACCAGCGACGAGCCCGCCGAGATCACGTCGGTCAGTTCGTAGCTCAGGAAGTTCGCGCTCAGGAACTGCCCCGTGGAAAAGGCGCCGCCGGCTACCAGAATCACAGGCCACAGCGCCTTGACCGACCGCAAGCCGCCAAACATGGCCATGACGTAGAAGGGCAGCAGCAGGGCGAAGACGGGAAGCTGACGGCCCACCATCGCGCCCAGGGTGGCGGCGGGCAGGTCAGTGACGCCGGCCAGGGTGGTGATCGGAATACCAAGCGAGCCGAAGGCGACCGGGGCGGTGTTGAAGATCAGTGCGTAGACCACCGCCTCGATCGGCTTGAAGCCCAGCATGATCAGCAGCGAGGCGGTGATGGCGACTGGTGCGCCAAAGCCCGACACGCCTTCCAGCAGCGAACCGAAGCCGTAACCGATGACGATCAGGACGATGCGCTTGTCGTTGGGCAGGTGCGCCAGCACCCAGCGGCGGAAGGCGTCGAAGCGCCCCGACATGACCGCGGTGTTGTAGAGAATGAGGGCGGCGAACACGATCCACATGATCGGCCACAGCGCAAAAGCAACGCCGGCGGCGGTGCTGGAAAGAGCCAGGTTGACCGGCATCTGCCAGACCCCGATGGCGATCACCATCGCCAATGCCAGGCCGGCCAGCGAGGCCTGCCAGGCGGGGCGCCGAAGCACGCCCAGCATCACCAGCACCGCGATGATCGGGATGGTCGCGACCAGGAAGGACAGGAGAAGGCTGTCGCCCACGGGGGTCAGTAGCTGATTGAACATCTTGTTTCTCCCTATGCGAGGCGCCCCAGCGCACCGCGTTTCCCATTACCCGGCCGGCGGGCCGGCGCGGCGTTTGTCGTTTCGAGGTGGTGGGATTTGCGTGCGGACAGCGAAGGCCGAACTCGCGGCTTTCGAAACGTCCGATTTCCCCTTCACAACCCCGTTCTTGTTGGGTCCGTTAGAGCAAAAAAAAGCCTTTAGGCCAAGGTGTTTAAGACTGTGCAGTGCAGCAATTACAATGCTTTGCTGTCACAAAGCGCACTGGACTAGACGTTCCAGGTCGAAGCGACATGGTCCTTGTCTTCCTGGATATTCCGCTCCGACATCAGGAAGCCGTAATAGCTGCAGCCGCCGCCCGGATACTCCCGGCAGATGGTGGGGCGGGCCGTATAGATGGTGCAGCAGCGCTTTTCGGTATCGAAGAACTGGCAGATCTTGCCAAAATGCTTGTCGGGCTTGCGGCGCATGGCATATTTCGCTTCGTCATCCACCTTGGTGAACTTCTTGCGCGCCTCTTCAAATGTCAGCTTGAAGTGTTTGGCCAGACGCTCGACGTCCCGCTTGTTGAGCGGGATCAGGGGATAGGAGCAGCAATAGCCCGGGCATTTCGCACAATTATAAGACGGCACGTTGGAACACCCTGAATCGCTATATGCATCATTAGCATGAACGCCGCAGCTTGCTATGCGTATCCCGCCATGTACCCCAGGGTGGCGACGCCATGACGCGC
>JAPLPI010000260.1 GCA_026400305.1 Alphaproteobacteria bacterium
ATGCCAATCCGGTCCATGCTACCATGGATGCGCTGGCCAGCCAGATCGGTGCAGAAAAGAGCCCGGCTGAAGACTATATCCTGGGCGGCGATGGCGCCCCGGAAGTGGCATCTGAGCCTGTGTCCCAGGCGACCAAGTATCCGGTCACCGAAACCTATCGTCCGGTGGCCGAGCAGCCGCTGACCGTTCGTGCGCCGGAAGAAAAGAAGAGCGGCTGGGGCTTCTTTGGCCGCAAGAAGGCCGCGCCCAACATGCGCGCCGAACCGCAGCCGGAGCCGCGAATGGCGCCTGCTTCCAATCAAGGTCCGCGTGCCACGGCGCAGACCATGCCGCAGTCTCAGCAGCCTACGGAAGCGCCGCGCGGCAATGCCGACGACCTGTTCCCCGATCACAAGCGGGATGAGCAGTTCGAAATCCCGGCCTTTTTGCGGCGCCAGTCGAACTAGGCTGGTTTCCAACGAAATCGAAAAGGGCGACCTTACGGCCGCCCTTTTCGTTTATAAGGTGCAGACCATGACGCCCCGCTGCACCATCGCGCACGCCCTGACCGTGACCGGCACCGCCCTGCATGCCGGGGTGCCGGTGACCATGATCTTGTCGCCCGGCGCATCCGGCAGCGGCGTCGTCTTTCGCCGCACGGATCTGGGCGTCGACATCCCCGCCCGCTACGATCAGGTGAGCGAAACCCGGCTGGGTACAGTGATCGGGCAGGGCAGCGCCAAGGTGGGCGTGGTCGAGCATCTGATGGCGGCGTTGGCGGGTCTGGAGATCGACGATCTTCTGGTCAGCCTAGACGGGCCGGAGCCGCCCATCTTGGACGGGGATGCGCTGTCGTATCTTGACCTGCTGGAAGGCGCCGGCCTAGCCGAACAGTTGCAGGCGCGCACGGTGGTGAAGGTGCTGAAGGAAGTGAGCGTGGAAAGCGGCGACGCCAGGGCCTCGCTGCTGCCGGACGATGCGCTGTCCTACAGCTATGAGCTCAGTTTCCCGGTGATCGGCGAGCAGTATTACGCCTTCGCCTTCAGCTGCGCCGGTTTCCGCGCCGAAATCGCGCCAGCCCGCACCTTCGGCTTTCTCAGCGAGCTGGAGGCCCTGAACAAGATGGACCTCGCCAAGGGTGCTTCCTTGCTGAACACATTGGCGCTGGACGATACCGGCGTGATCAACCGCGACCGCCAGCGTTTCGCCGACGAGTTTGTGCGCCACAAGATCCTGGACGCCATCGGCGACATGGCGCTGGCCGGCGCCCCGCTAGTTGCCCGCTTCGAGGGCCACAAGTCCGGCCACACCACCAACAATGCCTTGCTGCGCAAGCTGTTCGCCGACCCGTCCAATTATGAATGGGCGGAACTTGTCTAAAGGGACACTTTCCTGAATCGGTACGGCCACGGTATATAAAGTCAAAGCGGCGCGTGTCCGCCCCCACGGACATGTTAAGTTATTGATTTAAAGTAGTTTTTTAGCCAAGGACCAAGACACGATGCCTGCTCGGTTGAAGACTTTTGCGCGTGCCGCCCTACTGGGTGCCACTCTGGCAATGCTGGCCGGCTGCTCGATCTTTGGCGGCAAGGACGACGAAACCAACAACGCCAACAAGGACGCCGCCAATTACCGCGAGCGCAGCGTCGAGCAGATCTATGCCGATGGCTGGCGCGCGATCGGGGCCGGTGCCTGGGACCTGTGCGCGGCTCATTTCAACGAAGTGGACCGCCAGCATCCCTATTCGGTGTGGGCGCGCCGCGCCATGCTGATCAGCGCCTTCTGCTCCTACCAGTCCAACAATTACACCGGCGCCATCGCCACCGCCGACCAGTATATCTCGCTGCATCCGGGCAGCAACGAAGTGGCCTATGCCTTCTACATCAAGGCGATTTCGCTGTA
>JAPLPI010000047.1 GCA_026400305.1 Alphaproteobacteria bacterium
GGGTATCCCAATAACTGGCGGGGGCTTCTACCATCAGGCAGTTGGGTGCCGCATGGTAATGGTAGTCATCCGCCCGACCGGCGTGGCCATTGCAGATATCCAGTTCACCGAGAACCTTGGTATCGCCGTTCTGGCATCCGCCCTGTTTGCACGGGTTGAAAATCGGCACCCCATTTACCGCCACCCCAACAGGGCCATCGGTCACAGAGGTTGATCCAGAAGCAATCACCGGAGCCAGCGGGATTTTCCAGGCGTTCGTCCCGGTGAAGGCCTGCGCAAGGGGAACCTGCAGGTTTGTGGCCGTGACACCGTTCATCATGGTGTGGCTAGGGATACCGACCGAGCCGACCTTGGCGTAATCCGTCGCACTGCAATCAACACTCACACTCGTGGCCCAGGGCGCAGTCGAAGTCTGGATCTGAGCGCAATTGGTGGCCGCTAGCCCTACCGGCGCTGTGGTGTTCCGCGTGTAGCTCATATTCAAGACCGAGGTAGCCAGGGTGACGGACTTGAGAGCGTCTGTAACGACATTGCCGGTGACCTGATTGACCGGCTGACTGAACGCCAGAACATCCGACACCGCATAGAGCGTAAAGGTATAGATTTTTGCGCCTGGGCCCTGCGAACAGGGCGGCGCATAGGCATTTCCAGCCCCGTCATCGGCAGCACCCAACACACCGACGCCAGCGGTATTTACCGTCAGGCGGGCTGTGGCCGCCGGAATATTGTAGATGATCCAGTTCCACTTAGTCGTGCCGTCACCCGGTAAGGTGGTCATCAGCATGACGAACGCCTTGGTGTTGGTCGGCGCATTCTTCCACGAAAGCGGCATCGAAAGCTTGGCCCCGTCGCAGGTGAAGGCCTGCGGCATTGTTCCGCCATTAACGGCGGCCGAGCTTGTCAGGGCGAACGACCCGGATGTCACCGCCGGCGTTGTGGTCGTCGGCGTGGTCGGGGTTGTCGGGGTCGTGACCGTGGTCGTATTGCTCGATCCGCTTCCCCCACTCCCGCCGCCATCACCGCATCTGGCCAACAACAGCCCCGCGCAGATCACAAACGGCACAAGAGCGCGGCTCAACGTTCCTCACTTGGCAAAAGATGCGCGGAGTAGCGAGCCCAACGTTCGGGGCTCAGATCACTGAGCGCATTAAGTGTTACAAAATTCGTATGCGCCGCCGGAGGCGAAAACTATGCGTCAAATTGACATAGGGTGCGGGTCGTCGGCAATGACCCGTGCACCGCCCAGCCGGCAAATGATCGATTTGTCTTGGAAGCCCACACAGCCACCGTAAAGTCTTTCCAAGTCTGATATTGCTGCTCCTTGCGAGCGGGCTGTCCGTCGCCAGAACATTTGGCACAGTATCTGGGGTGGATTAGTGGAGCATCGGCCTCGTCTTGGGGTTGATGTTAAGCGGCGTGCTTGCGGCGCCTTGGCAGTTCCATAAGCTCCTTAGCTAGGGCCTGGCTCACATCGTCTGACGGACGCGCTTCCTCAAGCTTGGCTATCCGCGCCGTCAGCGTCCTCGGTGCCGCGACAGTCGGCCGACGCGCTATCATACCTCGTACCGCGCCTCCAGACGCGTCAAACGGGCAGCCAGCTCATTCGCCTCCCTAAGACGGCTCAAGCCCGAAAGCGCCGTGATCAGCGTCGAGGCGGCCCCTGCTTCCCATTCTGAAAAAGCTGGCGGCGAAATAAACCGATGCTATTGTCGCGGCCATGAAACGCTTCGCCGCCGCCCTGCTTCTTGCCGCATCGCCCGCCTTGGCGGCGCATCAGGACTGGACCGTGCGCCATCAGCCAGACCGCTTTGTGGACCGGGTGATGATGGAAGCCTGGGCTGATGCCGACAAGGGCGCGGCACGTATGCAGCTTTACTGCGATACAGAAAGCGGCTTCCGGGTCATGTTCATGCCCCACCGTAACCTGATGCCGGAAGGCTCCGCCAGACTGGTACTGACGATCGATGATGCCAGGCCGCTCAACCTGGATGGCGACGCCTTTGGCTATGACTCGACGGATGTGGTGACGGTGCACAATACCGGCCGCATCCAGCGCGCGCTGTCCACTGCCCGCCATGTCGCGGTTCATTATATGGGCATCAGGGGCGCTTCGGGTGACGACACCTTTAACTTCGGCGACCTTTCGGCCGAACGCGCGACCTTGATGAAAATTTGTCCGGTTAAATAATTTGTAGGCGAGCGATCCGCGAGCCTGTAAACGCCGAAGCGGCGCTTGGCTGCTAGCGACGCGCAGGCCGCGCGCAGCGCGGCGCGCAGCGCGGCGCGAGGCTGAGATCATAGATCGCTAGATGACGACCGACAGACCAAGCGCGAGCAGCAGGCCCATCACCGCGATGATGGTCTCCAGCACCGACCAGGTCTTGAACATATTGGGCAGGTTCATGCCCATATATTCCTTCACCAACCAAAAGCCCGCGTCATTGATGTGGGAGAAGAACAGCGACCCCGCGCCGATCGAAAGCGCCAGCAGCGAGGGATTTAGGCTAGGATCGGCGGTCACCGTCGCCGCCATCAGGCCCGAGGCGGTGACAATCGCCACGGTGGCCGAGCCGGTGGCCAGCCGCATGATCACGGCGATAAACCAGCCCAGCAGAAGCGGACTCAGCGACACCATCTGCGAGGCGCTAGCGATCACGGCACCCAGCTTCACATCGATCAGCATCTGCTTCAGCGCGCCGCCGGCGCCGATGATCAGCATGATGGCTGAGATCGGCGGCAAGGCATCGCCCAGCAGCTTGCCCACTACCTTGGTGTCCTTGCCAAGGAAAAATCCAAAGGTGAACATGGATAGGAGCACCGCCAGCAGCAGCGCCACGATGGGATTGCCGACGAAGGCGAACAGCAAGCGCAACGGATGGACGACCGGCAGCGACAGATCGGCAGCCATCTTTCCCAGCATCAGAAAAATGGGAAACAGGATGGTGAAGATGGTGACGGTGATGGAAGGTGAGCGGTACTGCTCGTCCTTGCGCGTCAGCCGTCCCACCAGATACACCGGCGGCGCGGCATTGGCCTTGGGTGCGATCCACAGAGTGAAAAGCGGACCCGCCACCACGGCGATGGGAATGGACATCAACAGGCCCAGCACCAGTGTGCGGCCCAGATCGGCGTTCAAGGCGCTGATCGCCACCATGGGACCGGGATGGGGCGGCACCAGCGCATGCACGATGGACAGGCCCGCAAATACCGGCAATCCGGCCAGCAGGTAGGGATTGCCCTTCAGCCCGGCGGGATTCTTCGCCAGTTGCGCGCCGACATTCAAGATGATCGGCATCATCAGCACCACGCCGGCCTCAAAGAACAACGGCAGGCCCAGGATCATGGCCACCGCACACATTGTCCATGGCACCATGCGCGGACCGCCGAAACTCAGCAGGCTGGAAGAAACGCGCTCCGCGCCGCCGGAACTGGCGAGCATCTCGCCAAACATCGCCCCAAGCGCCAGCAGCATGCCGACATTGGCCAATGTGTCACCAAAGCCTTTGCCGAAACTGGCCAGCACCTGGGCGGCAGGCGCCCCGGCCCACAAGCCCAGTACAAGCGCGCCGATTACCAGCGCGGGAAACGGGTGCAGCCGGAAACGCGCGATAGCAACGACCAGCGCTAGAAAAACAGCGACGGCAATACCCATCAACGCCAGATCGTGCTGCGACATGAATCCCCCCGGACCCTCGACTCGACCAGGTCTTCCCAGTCCGATGCCGCACGCTAGCACATTGGTAGTGGAGGCAAAGAGTTTCGCGCTAACTTAGCCGCGGCCACGATAGGACTGTACGCCGGGATCAGGAAGCCAGACGGTGTTTGGAAGTTTTCCAGACTGCCAGAACACATCGATCGGCATGCCGCCGCGCGGATACCAGAAGCCGGCGATGCGGATATATTTTGGCTTGATCGCCGCCTGTATACGCTTGCCGATCACCAAAGTGCACTCTTCGTGGAAGCCGCCAACATTGCGAAACGCTCCCAGGAACAGCTTCAGAGATTTGGATTCAACCAATGACTTACCCGGCACATAGTCGATCACGAAATGGGCGAAGTCCGGCTGGCCGGTGATGGGGCACAGCGTAGTGAATTCCGGCGCAGTGAAGCGCACTAGGTAATCGTCACCGGGATGGGGATTTGGCACCGCGTCCAGCTTCGCCTCGTCAGGAGACGCGGGCAGTTTCACGGCACGCCCAAGCTTGAGATTAATTTTCGCCATTAACTTTCCTCGATCTCCCTGCCGCTCGCTTGTGCTCGCGGCGTTCGTCACTTTCGCAGGGCCGCCGGACCTGCTCTCACACTACGCGCGCCGTTCCGCACCCTCGTAGCTGCAGGTCTGTCCGTAAGACGGACGGCGCAATTTTACACGCACGACTTCCGGCAGCGCCGCCCTGGCGCGCACGAAAATGTACTTGGCGAGGTTTTCCAGGGTCGGCACGCCCAACTCTTCAATCTCGTTCAGCAGACGGTGGTCCAGGATTTCTCGGATCGCCTTCAGCGCCGCATCCACTTCGCCGAAGTCGCGCAAGAAACCGGTGGCGGGGTCAGCCTGTCCCCGCAATGTCACCTCGGCATAGAAGGAATGGCCGTGCAGGCGACGATTTTCGGCCGCGCCATTGCCCAGGTAATGAGCCGCGTCAAAGCCGAATTCCTGCGAAATCTCGATCATTCCGGGCATATCGGCTTTTAGGCCCTTTTGGTCAAGGATTAACCCGCCAAGATGAAACGAAAGTGGTTTGCTTATAGGCCGATCCGGACGACAATGACGCCATGACAAAACAGCACTTTGCCCGCGGTCTTGTCGGCTGGCTGATCGAGCCCCTGGCCATGGCTACCCTGATGGTCTGCGCTACCACCGCCATCGCCCAGCCCTTCTATATTCCCTCCGGCTCCATGGAACCGACCCTGCAGATCGGCGACATGCTGCTGGGCACCAAATATGCCTATGGCTATAGCCGCTGGTCCCTGCCCGGCGGCTACGGCCCGGCCTCGCAGACGCGGCTGTTCGGCAAGCTGCCGACGCGCGGCGATGTAGTGATCTTCAAGAAGCCGCACGATACGGGCGTCACCCTGATCAAGCGCGTGGTCGGCCTGCCCGGCGATCATCTGCAGATGGTGCACGGGCATCTAGTGATCAACGGCAAGATGCTGCCGCTGGTCCCGGCAAGCACCGGCCAGGTGGAAGACGCCCATGGCGATATCTGGCCGATCCAGAAATTCACCGAGACCCTGCCGGGCGGGGTAAAACACACCATCTTCAAGGCTGGCTGGGATGGCCCTCTGGACGACACCGCGGTCTATGTAGTGCCAGCGGGGCATATCTTTGGTATGGGCGACAACCGCGACAATTCCACCGACAGCCGCGTGGCGCCCGAAGAAGGCGGGGCCGGTTACATCCCGGTGGAGAACTTGGTGGCGCGCGCCGATGTGATGCTGGGCTCCTACGACTATCTGAGGGTGCGCTCGATTCGATCAGCCCTGAGCGGGTTTCGGCTGTCGCGGTTCCTGAAGCCCATTTAGCGCCCAAAAAACCAGTGTGACACTTGGCTCCGCAGTCATTATTGCGTCGCCGTCACCCTGCATGCTAACTGGCGGCGCGCCGCGCGGGGTGACTCGGGGCGTATAGAAATAATTTAGCTATTACAATAGCTTAACAAAAAATCAGCGGTAGCTCGGCGAGCTTTTTCGCCCCAGCCGCGAAGGACGAATGTGGCAAGCGGTATGGCGGAAGGCGGACTGGCGGGGCGTTACGCCAATGCCCTGTTCGAGCTGGCCCAGGAACAGAAGGCTGTAGATGCGGTCAGCGCCGACCTGGCGGGCCTGCGCAAGGCGCTGGAAACCAGCCCCGACCTGACCCGCCTGGTGCATTCGCCCGTATTCAGCGCCGCTGACCAGGCGCGCGCCCTGAAGGCAGTGCTGGAAAAGATGGGCACCGGGGAACTGGCCACCAAATTCGTGCTGCAGCTGGCCGCCAAGCGCCGCCTGTTCGTGCTGCTCCAGGCCATTACCGCCTATGAACGCCAGGTCGCCAAGTCGCGCGGCGAGACCGAAGCCGAAGTCACCTCCGCCCGCGCCCTCAGTACGAGCGAAATCACTGAACTCAAGGCCGCGCTGAAAGCCAAGCTCGGCAAGGAACCCCGCCTTCACACCAAGACCGATCCCTCCCTGCTCGGCGGTCTGGTCGTCAAGGTCGGCTCGCGCATGATCGACTCTTCTCTTCGCACCAAGCTCGACGGCCTGCGTGCGGCCATGAAAGGAAACTAGTTATGGATATCCAGCCCGCTGAAATCTCCGCCATCCTGAAGCGCGAGATCCAGAATTTCGGCGCCGAAGCGCAGGTCAGCGAAGTGGGCGAAGTGCTCAGCGTCGGCGACGGCATCGCGCGCGTGCACGGCCTCGACAATGTCCAGGCCGGCGAGATGGTCGAGTTCCCGGGCGGCATCAAGGGCATGGCCCTGAACCTGGAAACCGACAATGTCGGCTGCGTGATCTTCGGCAACGACAGCACCATCAAGGAGGGCGACACCGTCAAGCGGACCGGCGCCATCGTGGAAGTGCCGGTCGGCAAGGCACTTCTGGGCCGCGTCGTGGACCCGCTGGGCAATCCCATCGACGGCAAGGGCGAGATCAATGGTGCCGCCGAAAAGCGCCGAGTAGACGTCAAGGCGCCCGGTATCATCCCGCGCAAGTCGGTGCATGAGCCGGTGCAGACCGGCCTGAAGGCCATCGACACTCTGATCCCGATCGGCCGCGGCCAGCGCGAACTGATCATCGGCGACCGCCAGACCGGCAAGACTGCCATCGCCATCGACGCCATCATCAACCAGAAGGCCGTCAACGCCGGCACGGACGAGAAGGCCAAGCTTTATTGCATCTATGTCGCGATCGGCCAGAAGCGCTCGACCGTGGCGCAGATCGTCAAGACGCTCGCCGATGCAGGCGCGCTGGAATACACCATCGTCGTCGCCGCCACGGCCTCCGAGCCCGCGCCGCTGCAGTTCCTGGCGCCCTTCTCCGGCTGCGCCATGGGCGAATGGTTCCGCGACAACGGCATGCACGCCCTGATCATCTATGACGATCTGTCCAAGCAGGCCGTCGCCTACCGCCAGATGTCGCTGCTGCTGCGCCGTCCGCCGGGCCGCGAAGCCTATCCGGGTGACGTTTTCTATCTGCATTCCCGTCTGCTGGAGCGCGCCTCCAAGCTGAACGAAGACAATGGCTCGGGCTCGCTGACCGCCCTGCCCGTGATCGAAACCCAGGCCAATGACGTGTCGGCCTATATTCCCACCAACGTGATCTCGATCACCGACGGCCAGATATTCCTGGAGACCGACCTGTTCTACCAGGGCATTCGCCCCGCCGTGAACGTCGGCATCTCGGTGTCGCGCGTGGGTTCCTCGGCCCAGATCAAGGCGATGAAGACCGTCGCCGGTCCCATCAAGGGCGAACTGGCGCAGTACCGCGAAATGGCGGCCTTCGCCAAGTTCGGTTCGGACCTCGACGCATCGACCCAGAAGATGCTGGCGCGCGGCGAACGCCTGACAGAGTTGCTCAAGCAGCCCCAGTACAAACCCTTCGCGGTCGAAGAGCAGGTAGCGGTGATTTACGCTGGCACCCGCGGCTATCTCGATCCCTTCCCCACCAATCGCGTCCAGGCATTCCAGGAATCGTTGCTGTCGAAACTTAAGAGCACCTATCCGCAATTCCTGGAAGGTATCCGTAAGGAAAAAGCGCTGACGCCCGATCTGGAAAAGATGCTGAAGGACGCGCTGAACAACGTCGCCAAGACCTTCGCGTAAGAAAGTAAAGAGTCATGGCATCCGTCAAGGAAATGCGCACACGGATCGGAAGCGTGAAATCCACGCAGAAGATCACCAAGGCGCTGCAGATGGTGGCGGCGGCCAAGCTGCGCCGGGCGCAGCATGCCGCAGAAGCCGCACGCCCCTATGCCCGCGGCATGGCCAATGTCATCGCCAACCTGGCGGTTGGCGTGTCGGGCCCGTCGGCGCCTCTGCTGCTGGCCGGCACCGGCAGCGACAAGCGCCACCTGGTCATTGTGGCGACGTCGGATCGCGGCCTGGCCGGCGGTTTCAATTCCAGCATTGTGCGCGCCGCCCGCGAAAAGATCGCGGCGCTGATCGCCGACGGCAAGGATGTCAAGATCATCACCATCGGCCGCAAGGCGCGCGACCAGTTGAAGCGCGCCTATAGCACCCGCTACATCGAAAGCTATGAAGTAGGTCTGAAGGCGCCGGGCTTCAGCGTGGTCAAGCCCATCGCCCAGCGCGTTCTGGACGCCTACACCAATGGCGAATTCGACGTTGTCACCCTGGTCTATTCGTCCTTCAAATCGGTGGTCACCCAGACCCCGCGTGTACAACAGCTTATCCCGGCCCAGATGGAAGCCGGCGGCGGCCCCGCCCCCTTCTATGATTACGAACCGGACGAAGACACGATTTTGCAGGCGCTGCTGCCGCAGAACATTTCGGTCCAGATTCTTACCGCCATGCTGGAAAACCAGGCCGGCTTCTTCGCCGCCCAGATGACGGCGATGGACAACGCCACCCGCAATGCCGGCGAAATGATCAAAGCCCTCACCATCCAGATGAACCGTACCCGTCAGGCGCAAATCACCAAGGAGCTGATTGAAATCATCTCCGGCGCCTCTGCCGTTTAAAGGAAAGACAACACCATGAGCACCAAGACCAATGCCAAGGGCAAACTCCTCCAGGTGATCGGCGCCGTCGTCGACGTCTCCTTCGAGAATGGCGAGCTGCCGGCGATTCTGAACGCGCTCGAAACCAAGAATGTGGACGCCAAGACCGGCAAGGAAGTCCGCCTGGTGTTCGAAGTCGCCCAGCATCTGGGTGAGAACGCCGTGCGCGCCATCGCCATGGACACCACCGAGGGCCTGTCCCGCGGCCAGGAAGTGATCGACACCGGCACCCCCATCCGCGTGCCCGTCGGTCCCGCCACCCTAGGCCGCATCATGAACGTGATCGGCGAGCCGATAGACGAAGCCGGCCCCATCGACCAGACAAACATGGCCTCTATCCACCGCGAAGCCCCGTCCTTCTCCGAACAGGCGGGCGCCACCGAAATCCTGGTCACCGGCATTAAGGTCATAGACCTGCTGTGCCCCTACACCAAGGGCGGAAAGATAGGCCTGTTCGGCGGTGCCGGCGTCGGCAAGACCGTCACCATGCAGGAACTGATCAACAACATCGCCAAGGCGTATGGAGGCTACTCGGTGCTGGCCGGCGTTGGTGAGCGTACTCGCGAAGGAAATGACCTTTATCACGAGATGATCGAGTCCAACGTCAACGTCGATCCCAAGAAGAACGGCTCGACCGAAGGCTCCAAGTGCGCCCTGGTCTATGGCCAGATGAACGAGCCGCCGGGCGCGCGTGCCCGCGTGGCACTGACCGGCCTGTCGGTTGCGGAATATTTCCGCGACGTCGAAGGCAAGGACGTGCTGCTGTTCATCGACAACATCTTCCGCTTTACCCAGGCCGGTTCGGAAGTGTCGGCGCTGCTGGGCCGCATCCCATCGGCGGTGGGCTATCAGCCCACTCTGGCCACCGAGATGGGCAACCTGCAGGAACGCATCACCTCGACCAACAAAGGGTCGATCACGTCGGTGCAGGCGATTTACGTGCCCGCTGACGACTTGACCGACCCTGCGCCCGCCGCCTCCTTCGCCCACTTGGACGCCACAACCGTTCTGTCGCGCGACATCGCCGCCCAGGCGATCTTTCCCGCGATCGATCCTCTGGACTCCACCTCGCGTATTCTCGACCCGCAGGTCATCGGCGAGGAACACTACACCGTAGCCCGCCGCGTGCAGGAAGTGCTGCAGTCCTACAAGGCGCTGAAGGACATCATCGCCATCCTGGGCATGGATGAACTGTCAGAAGACGACAAGCTGACCGTGGCGCGCGCCCGCAAGATAAGCAGATTCTTCAGCCAGCCATTCTTCGTGGCCGAGCAGTTCACCAACACACCCGGCAAGTTCGTGGAATTGGCCGACACCATCCGCAGCTTCAAGGCGATCGTGGACGGTGAATATGACCACCTGCCCGAGCAGGCCTTCTACATGGTCGGCCCGATCGAGGAAGCCGTCGCCAAGGGCGCAAAGATGGCGGCCGAAACATCGAAGGTCGCCTAAGCATGGCCGAGAAGATCGCCTTCGACCTGGTCTCGCCGATGCGGCTGTTGCTGTCGGCCCAGGCCGACATGGTCACCGTGCCCGGCACCGAAGGCTATATGGGCGTGATGGCGGGCCATTCGCCCCTCGTCTCGACCCTGCGCGCCGGCATGATCGACGTACAGATCGACGGCAAGGATGACCGTTATTTCATCCGCGGCGGCTTTGCCGAAATCAGCCCCACCAAGATCACGGTCTTGGCCGAGGAAGCGATCCCCATGACAGAAATGGACCTGGCGGTGCTGGACCAGCGCATATCCGACGCTCAGGAAGACGAAATCGCCGCCAAGAGCGACACGGACCGCCAAAAGGCCGCGCAACTGGTGGACGACCTGAAACTAGTTCGGGCTGCATTTTAGGCCGTAATGGATGACAGGCCGGGAACTTGCGCGCTTTGGCGCCTGCCCGGCATTTGCTATAATTCTGTGACAAAGCACGGGGCGTTCCGGACCTTGGGCTTTTCCGGGGAGTTTTGACGCCATGACGGTCGCACCCGTCTACAAGCAGGGATGGACCATGGACGATGTCCATTGGTCGTTGTTCGACCCTTCGCTGGTCGAGCCGTCGCTTCTGGCTGCGGTCAAGGCGGCGGCCCTAGTGGAGTATAACGCCCCCGATTACGTCGCCTATCTCAAGCGCGTGTTCTCCGATGCCGGCCCTGAGACCCAGGCCTCCATCGAGCAATGGGGCCGCGAAGAAGCTCGGCATGGCCACGCCCTTGGGCGCTGGGCCGAACTGGCCGATCCGAAATTCAACCTGGAAGACGCATTTACCCGATTCCGCAAGGGTTATACCCCCGCCCACTTCGACGCCTCCGAAGAAGGCTCTATCCGCGGTTCCCGCCGTGGTGAGATGATCGCCCGCTGTGTGGTGGAGGCGGGGACCTCGTCCTATTACTCGGCCATCCGAGACGCCTCGGAAGAACCGGTGCTGAAGGAAATCGCCGGTCGCATCGCCGCCGACGAGTACCGCCACTACAAGCTGTTCTACGACACGTTGAATGCCCAAGACGAGCCGGACTTAAGCTTCTGGAAGAAGCTCTGGATCGCGCTGGGCCGCGTTCGGGAAAGCGACGATGACGAACTCGCCTTCTCCTATTACTGCGCTAATGTATCGCCTGAGAAAGAGACGATAACTCCCTACAAGCACAAAAAATATTCCCGCCTCGCCGGCCAGGCCAGCATGACAGTCTATCACCGTCATCATGTCCAGAAACTGGTGCAAATGGTGATCAAGGTGGTGGGCGCCAACCCGCATGGCTGGCTGGCCGAACTGGCCGGGGCGCTGCTGTGGCGCCGGCTGTCAGCGAAGAGCGCCTAGTCGACCGGTTCGAACTGACCTGTTCGATTGTCCCGGATCAGAAGCTTGCCAGACGCCACGCCGAAATAGGCGCCGTGCAGCGACAGCTCGCCCTTCTTCACCGCCCCCTTCACAAATGGGAAGGTCATCAGATTCCGCAAGGACAGTTCGACCGAGGCGAATTCCAGCTGGCGCAGGTAGGTGTCAGTATCGCCCCTGGGCTCCGACACTTCTTCGGCCGCCGGCGCGATCTGGCTCATCCAGCGACCGATAAAATCCGACGAGGACAAGGGCGCGGCATCGGCGGCAAAGGCGCGGATTCCGCCGCAAAAGGCATGACCCAGGACCACGATGTGACGCACGCGCAAGGCACGGACCGCGAACTCCAGCGCCGCGCTGGTGCCGTGCTGGTGGCTTGGATCTTCCTCGGATGGAGATTCGTACCGTGGCACCAAGTTGGCAACATTGCGCGCCACCAGAATCTCGCCCGGCGCCGCATCGAAGATCACTTCGGGCGACACGCGGCTGTCGACGCAGCCGATCACCATGATCGACGGCGACTGGCCGGAACCGGAAAGGCTCTGGTAGCGGACGCGCTCAACCGCGAACCGCCCTTCCAGGAAGGCGCGATAGCCCTTTGT
>JAPLPI010000187.1 GCA_026400305.1 Alphaproteobacteria bacterium
GGCGCCGCCTCGTTCCAGCAGCTGGCTACGCCGACAAAAGGCTGGTGAATCTCAGCTTCCGTCAGTCCCATGGCGTAATAGTAGGAGCGGTGCGGCGCGCGCTCCGGTCCCTCGGTAACATGGCGGCTAGGCAGCTTGGACTTGTCGAATTTTGACATAAAATAACCTGTGATGACCTGACGGTGGCAGACTATTGCCGCCGTCGCTTGGCCCCGGCAAGACGATTTTCGGCATAGCGGGGCTTCATCCTACTGGATAATCATTATCACGGAAGGGCAGGATAGTCCGTATAACCCTGCGCCCCGCTCGAATAAAAAGTCGCCGAATCCCACGCGTTCAGCGGCGCACCGGCCACGAATCGCTTCACCAGATCCGGGTTTGCGATGAACAACTTGCCAAAGGCCACTGCATCGGCTTGGCCTTGGGCCAGTGCTGCATTGCCGCTGGCCAAGTCGAATCCTTCATTGACAATATAGGGACCGCCAAAGGCTTCCTTCAAAGCCGGACCGATGCTTTCAGCATTGGCGATGGGTTTCGGACGGCCTTGGCTGTCCACCAACTTGGTGTCCGGGCCGATCACCGCTTCGCGCGCCGCGATCCATCCAATCTTGCGCTTTCCCAGCTCGCACGCGACATAGGTGAAGGTCCCCAGCCGGTCGCTGTCGCCCATGTCGTGGCTGTCCATGCGCGGCGCCAGGTGCATGCCGACGCGGTCGGCGCCCCATACATCGATGCAGGCGTCGGTGACTTCCAGCATCAGTCGGGCTCGGCTCTCGATGCTGCCGCCATATTCATCGTCGCGCTTGTTGGTGGTATCCTGCAGGAACTCGTCCAGCAGATAGCCATTGGCGCCATGAATGTGCACGCCGTCGAAACCGGCCTTCGCCGCGTTCTCGGCGCCATGTTTGTAGGCATGGACGATGCCGGGAATTTCCGACAGCTGCAGGGCGCGCGGCGTGACATACTCCTTCTCCGGCCGCACCAGCGACACATGCCCCTTGGGCCTTACCGCACTGGGGGCTTCGGGCACCGCGCCGTTCAAAAAAAACGGATCGGAAATGCGTCCAACATGCCAAAGCTGCAGTACGATCATGCCGCCGGCGTCATGCACGGCCTTGACGACCTTCTTCCAGCCCTCGGTCTGTTCGTCCGACCAGATACCCGGGGTGGCGGCATAGCCCACACCCATTGCCGAGACACTGGTGGCTTCGGAGATAATCAGGCCGGCGCTGGCGCGCTGGACGTAATATTCCGCCTGCAGGTCGGTGGGCACGCGGCCATCGGGTGTGGCGCGGCTACGGGTCAGCGGCGCCAAGATGATGCGGTTGGGAAGCGACAACGCGCCCAGCTTCAGAGGATCGAACAGGGTCGGCATGGCGGCTCCAGCACTTCGATGAGAATCAAAAAGTTAGGCACGACCCAGCCCGCCTGTAACCGCGAGGCCGTCAGGATTTCAGGCTAGCCGCCCAATCGCGTCAGTCAGCCGCACCGCCAGGGCCGCGGCCTCTGCGCGCTTTTCGCGCTGCTCGGCCAGCACTTCTTCGGGGGCCTTAGAGACAAACTGCTCATTGGACAGCTTGGCATCAAAGCGGACAATTTCGTCCTGCGCCTTTTTCAGATCCTTCTCCAGCCGCGCCCGTTCCTTGGAAAAATCGATGACATCGCCCAGAGTTAGCGCCACCACCGCCTCGCCCAGCACGAACTGGGCCGAGCCTTTGGGAATCGAGGACGCCGCTTCGGCGCTGGAAAGGCGCGCCAGGGTGGAGATCACACCCAGGTGACGGGTAAGGCGAGCGACACTCTCGGCCGAGGCGCCAGACAGCACCAACGGCACCTTGGCGCCCGCCGGCACATTCATCTCGGCGCGCACAGAGCGCACGCCCTTGATCAGCTCGATCACCCAATCCATTTCAGCGCTGGCCAGACCACGTGCGGCGGCGATCTTGGGCCATTCCGC
>JAPLPI010000200.1 GCA_026400305.1 Alphaproteobacteria bacterium
TGAACATCTTGAAGGTGGTGGCGATCAGGATATCCACGGCGCTAAAATTCTCGCCCAGAATGTAGGGGCCCTTTTCCAGCGTGGCGTTGACGAAGGCCATGACTTCATCGGTCTTGACCCAGCCGGCGGTGCCACGCGGGATTTCCCATTTCATGTAGGCGCTCACCCAGGCCGGCTCCATCACCCCGGCATAATAGGCCAGCCAGGAAACATAGGCGCCGCGTTTGGCGTCGCCCACCACCGGACCGATGCCGTTCTGGGTGAACTTGTCGGTGAGATAGAGCGCGATGGCACTGGATTCGAACACCAGCGTGTCGCCGTCCTTCAGCGCCGGTAACTTGCCGTGCGGATGGGGATTTTCCGGATTGGCGCCGCCCGTGCCGTCAGGGCGGCGGATATTGGCGATGCGATAAATCTCATAAGGCGCGCCCAATTCTTCCAGCAGGAAGATGAAGCGGGACGAGCGGGTGCCGGGATGGTGGTAGAGTGTGAGCATAGGCGAAGGCTATTGCCTGGCGGCGAGGGCGTAAAGCCTGAGCGCGCTGGCCAGCGGCCGTTCACCGCGCGTTGCGTCAATCTGGGCCACCAGCGCGGCCAGGCTGATGCGCTGTTGTTGGGCAGACTGGTCGATCACCGCCCAGAACTCCGCCTCCAGCGCTACGCTGGTGCGATGCCCGGACAGGGAGAAGGAGCGTTTTTTCAGGCTCATCGAATGGCCCGCCAGTCCAGGACGTCCAGTTCCTTTGCCAGCTTGCCGCCGCCGGGGCGGGGCTCCATCAGGAGTTTGGGCTTTTTCAATTTTGTGACGGCGCCCGCCGCGATCACGGCATTGCGGTCGGTCCAGCCATCGGTATCCAGCAGGCGCACACGACCCCATTGCGCGCGCAGGGCGCGCACCAGGTCGTCGGGCGTGTCATCATCATCATCGGCCACGATCACATTCATCAGGAACAGGCTGTTTTTGGGCTTTAGCCGCGATTTGGCCAGCTTGAAGAAACTTGGCTGCATGAAGGCTTCCGGCATGCCGCCTTCGCCGAAGGCATCCAGCACCAGCGCGTCGTGACGCTGGCGATGGGTTTTGAAATATTCGATGCCGTCCGCGACATGGCAGGTGACGGCATCGGGCAGGTGGAAATATTTTCGCGCGATATCGAAGCTGAACTTGTGCAGGTCCACCACGGTGACCTGGATGTTGCTGCGCACCAGCATGGTGGCAAGGGTGCCGCCGCCGCAGCCGATCATCAGCACGTCGCGCGCGCCGGCCTGCATCAGGAAGAAATACATGGCGTGGATATAGTCGGCCGTGGACACGCCATGCGCGTCGGCGGCGCTCTGGTGATATTCCTTCTGCCAGTAGCTGACCTTGCCGGTGCGGCTGTCCTGGATGATGTAGTGGCCGGGCGTCGGGATAATGCGGTTGGTGGTCATTTCCAGTAATCCGGCAGTCCAGGTCTGGTCGCCGCCAGAATGGCGATGGCATCGGGGCCATCGGTGTTCTGGGCTTTCAGCGCATCATACAGGCGCCGGTACAGCTTGTCCTTGGTGCCCAGCAGCAAGGATTCGAATGCGGTGCTGTAGATCATGTAGCTCAGGGGATAGCGGAACAGCCGGTGGCCAAGATCGAAGCTGCGCAAGCTGCGGCCTTTATCATCGAAGGGTCCGCGTTTTGCGAAGTCCGCGGTGAAACTGGAATTGCCCTGGATCGGGCTGGGCAGGGGCACTTCGCTGGCGAAGGTCATGTAGGCAACGAGATCATCCAGCCCGGTCTCCGAATATTGCTTGTTCAGCACAAACACGCGGTTGGTGAAGCCGGTCTGATGCTCCAGGGTCATCAGCGCCACGATATCGTTGGTGGGCTTCAGGGCATGGGCGGGATCGAAGCGGTCCGTCAGGCTGGCCAGGGTCGAGCCGCCTTCCGCCGGCAGGTCATAGGGCTTGTCGGGATCGGGCGCGGTGATGTTGCCCAGGTGACGCATGTTTTCGGTTTTGCCGGTGACGTACCAGTCGCCCCAGCGATCCTCGAAGGCGCGCGTCTGGTCGGTCACGTCGAAAGGATGGGCGGGATTGGGAATCTGCGGCATGCCGTCGGCGGTGGCGATGATGTTGGCCACGATCCAGCCCGGCGCCACATTGTTGACCATGCCGTGGCAGACGGCGCAGCGCGCGCTTTCTTCCACCAGCTTGGGGGTGCCCGGCGCTTTGGGATAGGGCGCATTGTTGTCCAGCGTGTAGAAAACAATGCCGCCGCGCCGGTCATTGGCCAGAATCTCGATCAACCCGCCGGGGTGCACCGCGCCCACCGACACATCGTCATTGAAGTAAAGGGTGCGCGGCGTTTTGGGGGTGATGCGGTCGAATTGCAGGCTGGAAAAAGCCTTCAGCACGCTTTCCAGATAGCCATGGCCGCCGGGCGCATAAGCCAGCTTGACCTCGCCCCTAGCCAGCATGGCTTCCAGCGCCGCCACGACATTTGTGGTGTCCGGTTTGCTGTCGGCTCGCGCCATCACGATCGCCGCCACGGCCAGTGGCAGCATTAGCAAAAGCCGTATCTTCATGCGGCGCGGGATATCACTTCGGCGCGATCATGTCTTCAGGCTTCACCAAGGCGTTGAACTCCGCCTCGGTGACATAGCCGCCGCCCACCGCTTCTTCCTTCAAGGTGGTGCCGTTCTTGTGCGCATTCTTGGCGATCTTGGCGGCATTGTCATAGCCGATCTTGGGCGCCAGCGCCGTCACCAGCATCAGTGATCGTTCCAGGCCCGCCTTGATATTGTCGCGGCGCGGCTCGATGCCGACCACGCAATTGTCGGTGAAGCTGTTCGCGGCATCGGCCATCAGGCGCACCGATTGCAGAAAATTGTAGGCCATCACCGGGTTGTAGACGTTCAGCTCGAAGTGACCCTGCGAGCCGGCGAAGCTGATCGCGGCG